>JBKJUD010000134.1:0-6421 GCA_046590735.1 Candidatus Eiseniibacteriota bacterium
GGAACCTGCTAGAGTACGGCGCTCCCCAGCCCCCCTGCAGACCCCGGAAGCTTCCCATGCGACGCATACTTGTTCGGAACGCGGCCCTTGGCCTGATGTCCCTTGCCGTGACCGCGAGCCTCGCGGCCGCCGCCCCCGCCCGCAAAACCGCGGCGCCCGCCCCGGCCCCGGTCACCGCCGAGAACTACCTCGACCAGTTCGTCGACCACTCGGTCTCGCCGCGGGACGACTTCTTCCAGTTCGCCGTGGGCAAGTGGCTGAAGGCCCACCCGATCCCTGCCTCGGAACGCGCATGGGGGATCTTCGCGGTGATCCAGGAGGAGACCTACGGCCGGCTCCGCTCGCTCAGCCGCGATGCGGCCAAGGCCAGCGCGACGGCGCCCGCCGGCAGCAACCAGCAGAAGATCGGGGACTTCTGGGCCGCCGGCATGGACACCGTCGGCAACGCGCGGCAAGGCTTCACGCCGCTGGCCGCGGAGTTCGCGCGCATCGCCGCGGTCACGGACAAGGCCGGCCTCGTCGAGGCTCTCGCGCATCTGCAGTACCTCGGGGTGGGCGCGGGCTTCTCGCAGTTCGTCGGGCAGGACGAGAAGAACAGCGACCGCAACGTACTGCACATCTACCAGGGCGGCCTGGGCCTGCCGAACCGCGACTTCTACTTCGACACCGACAACCGCTCGACGATGCTGCGCGCCGCGTACGTCAAGCACGTCGCGAAGATGTTCCGGCTGCTGGGCGACACGCCCAAGCGCGCCGCCGCCAATGCCGCGACGGTGATGCGCCTGGAAACCGAGTTGGCCGGCGCCTCGCGCAAGCTCGAGGACCTGCGCGACCCGCAGGCCAACTACAACCCGATGACGCTCGACACGCTCAATGCGCTGACGCCGTCGATCCGCTGGCGCGAGTTCCTCGCCGCCGGGCACATCACCCGCATCGACACGGTCATCGTCGGCCAGCCCGAGTTCTTCGCGCAGATCCAGAAGTCGCTCGACAGCCGGCCGCTGGCAGCGTGGAAGACGTACCTGCGCTGGCATCTCGCCACCACCTTCGCGGCGGAAGCGGGCGGGCTCTACAACGCCGAGAACTTCCACTTCTACGGCACACTGCTCAACGGCACGACGCAACAGCGGGCGCGCTGGAAGCGCGTGCTCGACGCCGAGGAAGGTTACCTGGGCGACGCGCTCGGGCAGTTGTACGTGCAGCACTACTTCTCGCCGCGCACGAAGGAGCGCTACGCGGCGCTGACCAACGAGGTGTTCACGGTGATGGACGCGCATATCCGCGCGCTGGACTGGATGAGCGCGCCCACCAAGGACCGCGCGCTGCGCAAGCTGGGCACCGTGACCAAGAAAGTCGGCTACCCGGAGCACTGGCGCGACTACTCATCGTTCGCCGTCGACCGGCACTCGTACCTGATGAACGTGGTGCGCGGCAACATGTGGCAGAGCGACTACGCCATCGCCAAGCTGCACAAGCCGGTCGATCGCACCGAGTGGGACATGACCCCGCAGACCTACAATGCCTACTACAACCCCTCGAACAACGAGATCGTGCTGCCCGCGGCGATCTTCATCCTGCCCGGCATCGCGGATTCGGACGTCGATGACGCCATCGTGTACGGGTACGCGGCCGGCACCACCATCGGCCACGAACTCACGCACGGGTTCGACGACGAGGGCCGGCAGTCCGACGAGAAGGGCAACCTCGCCGAGTGGTGGACGCCACAGGACGCCGAGGAGTTCGGCAAGCGCGCCGCCGGCATCGTGCGGCAGTTCAACGAGTACGTCGCCGTCGACACCATGCACGTCAACGGCAGCGCCACGCAGGGCGAGAATATCGCCGACCTCGGCGGCATCACGCTCGCGTGGGACGCGTTCACGCAGACGCAGCAATACAAGGAAGGCAAGACGCTCGGCGGCTTCACGCCGGCGCAGCGCTACTTCATCGGCTGGGCGCTGGGGTGGATGAACCAGTTGCGCCCGGAGAACCTTGCGCTGCGGGTGAAGACCGACGTGCACGCGCCGAGTTTTCTGCGCGTCACCGGGCCGGTGACCAACATGGTGCCGTTCTACGAGGCGTTCGGCGTCAAGCCGGGCGACAAGATGTACCGTGGCGACGATGTGCGCGTGAAGATCTGGTAGGCGCGATCGCGGAAGTGGCCGGCGGCGAGGCCGCGGGCGCGGCGCATGCACGAGGGGCGGAGACCGAAGTCTCCGCCCCTCGCATGTTCGTCGAACCGCCGCGCGGCGTTACTTCCCGAAGCGGTACGTCGTGAACTGCGAATCCATCCTCGTGTCCTGGCCGGAGGTGAACTGGAACATGCAGGAATCGTCCGTGTAGTCCATGAAGTTGGTGATGGGGTCGGTGCCCGGGCTGTTGCAGGTGTTCCGCCCGGTGGGGCAACCGTACGCCGCCGATCTCTCCGCCGGCGTGTCGCTCACCCGGTCGCCCGAGGGAAGCAGACAGCCGCCCTGGAACGTGTGGTAGAGACCCATCCAGTGGCCGATCTCGTGGGTCGCGGTGTCGCCCAGGTTGTAGGGCACCACGGGTCCGCCGGGCAGCGTGCCGTATAGCACCACGACACCGTCCATCGTCGGACTGCGCGAGTAGTCGCTGGGGAACGTCGCCCATCCGAGCAGGCCCTGACCCATGTTGTTCGTGTAGAGATTCAGGTCGTCGGCCGTCCCGCGATGCAGCGCGTTCTTCATCTGCGACTCCGCACTGGAACCGGGGGTCGCGGTGTACCAGGACGCGTTGGTCGTGCGGTCCGTGCTGGTGAGCACGAAGGTCCACCCCCACTGTCCGTAGGAGTTGTTCAGGACCGTGATCTGGTCGGTGATCCACTGCTGGGGGATGTCCCCGTTCGAGGTGCCGGACCCGTTGTTGATGACGTGCACGTAGACCGGCACCGTCCCGCCGGTCACGGTGACGCCGTTGTTCGCCGCGATGCGCTGGTCGTCGGAGGCCATCTGCGCTTCGGTGAGATCGTGCGTACCGCAGCGCGTGAACGCCGCGCCGCGATCGAACCGCCAGGGCTGCGTGCCCTGCGCCTGCGCGTCGGGCGCGCTGAGGATGGCGCCCGCGGTCATCGCCAGGCTGGCCACTACCCATGCGCCGTGGCGCATCATGGCCGAAGCATGGATCGATTCATGTCGCATGCTGTGCTCTCCTGATGTTGCGTGTCCACGCGAGAGGGGCGGGCACCGAAGCCCCCGCCCCTCGTCTGCTCATCGACCGCCGTGGGGCGCGGGCTACTTCCCGAAGCGGTACGTGGTGAACTGGGAGTCCATGCGCGTGTCCTGCCCGGTGGTGAACTGGAACATGCACGAGTCGTCCGTGTAGTCCATGAAGTTGGTGATCGGGTCGTTGCCGGCGCTGCTGCAGGTGTTCCGCCCCGTCGGGCAGCCGTACGCCGCCGATTTTTCCGCCGGCGTGTCGCTCACCTGGTCGCCGCCGCTTGCCCTGCACGCACCCTGGAACGTGTGGTAGAGACCCATCCAGTGTCCGACCTCGTGGGTCGCGGTGTCGCCCAGGTTGTAGGGCACCGCATTCCCGCCCGGCATGGACTGGAACAGGATCACCACGCCGTCGTTCGTCGGGTTGCCGGCGTACGAACTCGGGAAGGTCGCCCAACCCAGCAGGCCCCCGCCCATGTTGTTCGAGTAGATGTTCAGGTCATCGGCGGTGCCCTGGCGCAGCGCACTCTTCATCTGCGACTCGCAGGTGCCGCCGGTGCACGTGTACCAGGACGCGTTGGTCGTGCGGTCCGTGCTGACGAGTTGGAACGACCAGCCGGTCGCCGCGTAGGCACCGTTCAACACGGCGATCTGGTCGGTGATCCACTGGTCCGGGATGTTGCCGAGCGCGGTCGTGGAGCCGTTGTTGATGACGTGGAAATAGACGGGGATGACCCCACCGGTCGCCGCGATGGTGCCGGAATCGAACACCTGCCGTTCGATTGCCTCGATCTGCGCGTCGCTGAGCACGGGCGTGGCACAACGGTCGAAACGGGTGACGCCGGCGGGACTCCACTGTTGGTAGGCTTCTGCCTGGGCGGGGCGCGGGGCAAGGCCGAGGCCGAGCGCCAGCGCGAGGCCGGTGATCAACATCGACCCGTATGCTACGCTGTTCTTCGCGATCAGTTGCATGAGTTTGACCTCCGATCCGTCCATCATCCATGTGATGGACTGTGCAATTCCTGACCCGCGCGCGTCGCACGCACAGTTGCCTAGCGTGATTCGTACTTCGCAAGTCTGGACGAGGGGTTGCTCCGGCGAGGAAAGATGCGGCGCCGGCCCGCGGCTGAGAGCTGGGGTTCCGCCACGGTTCCGATGCTCATCTGAGAATACACGGCTGAGTGCCAGCAGAGGCAACAGAAAATTCGTGCGGCGCTCCCCGGCCGCCGGCCGCCATGGAGTTTTCGGATAGCCGGCGGTCGAACTCAAGCCCGTCGAGGGGTCGGGACCACAGACAGCTGGTCCTGCCCCGGGCCGGGAACCGAACTCGTTGTGACTGCTCCCGGCGAGTGGTGCGCCGCCCCCCCGTCGAATACACGCCGGGCGAGTGGGGGAGAGCCGGCGCAAGGCGAGCGCCCTAGCGGAGGTGGATGAACTTCCGCGACACCGAGTGCACCGCAGTCTCGAGCCGCACCAGGAAAATGCCGGATGACACCGTGCGCCCCAGATCGTCGTGGCCGCGCCAGACCGCCGTGGCCGCCCCGGTCGATCGTTCGCCGTCCACAAGCGTGGCGACTCGTTGCCCGCGCACGTCGTAGATGCAAAGCCGCACCGCGCCACGGCGCGGCACCTGAAACGTGATGGTCGCCTCTCCCCGTGTGGACGCGGGACGAATCGCGAGGGCTGGCGCCGCGGGACGCTCGCTGGAGATCCCCGTGACGGTTGGCGCCTGCACCAGCACGAGGCCATGACGCGGTGTGGTGGACGCCGCGATCCGTGTGCTCGAGGAACGCCCGGAGCCGGCGAGTGCCAGGCGACTCCCGGCGTACGCCATCGCATCGAGCGAGGACGCGACGTAGGACGACGCTGGCGAGATGAGCCCGTTGATGTCGTAGGCGGACGCGGACGGCTGGCCCGACCGCCACAGCGTGCCCACCCCACCCGTGTGGGCCGGTGAATCGTCCGAGTAGCCACAGAAATAGTCGGGGCCACCGCCCACGCCCGCGACGAATTCAGCCGCCTCGCTGACGCTCCATCCGGCCGCGGTCGCATGGCTTTCGGGCAGCGTGAGGACCGGCGAATGCACGTCGTTCCACCACGCCATCCGGCGGTCACCGTAGGCGTCGACCGACCACCCTGCCGCATCCAGCCATCGGTCCGCGCCGAGCAGCGCGGACACCGCACCCTCGGTGCCCCCGTCGAGAAGCGGCAGGTCGATGCGCTGCCACGGCCCGGCGCCGACGCGCTTCCAGACCACCGGCCGCATCCGTCCACTGGGGGTCTCGGCCCAGCCACCCGCTGCCACCGTGTCGCCGCGAGCAACCACGGTGGTCGCCTCGCAGGACAAACCGGCCGCGACGCCGGGCAGAGCTGACACGACCCCGTTCTCGGTGCCGGTGACGCCCCAGTATGTCGCGGTGCGCACCGATGCCGCATCGTTTGACCAACCCACGCAGACCGCGCCGGTCTGCGTCGCGTTGGAGGCGACCGCGAGTGCCTCGCCCGTCGCGCCCGCAAGGGTGGACAGCGTGGTCAGCGTCCACGATGTCTCCTGGACCGCCCGTTGCCAGTACGCGGGTTTCGAGACTCCGCTGGCACTCGAAGTCGCGCCGGCGATTGCGACCGTCGTGCCGGCGACGAATTGGAGCGCATGTGCGCGGCTGTTGACGGCACCGCCGGGGAGCGGCAAGAGCCTGGGAGCGGCGAAACTGCTGTCCAGAGACGGCGCGACCCATTCCGCCGCGCGCTGTGCCCCCGAGCCCGTCCTCGTCCAGCCGCACACGATCATTCCATAAGGCCCCGACGTCTCCGCTATCAGCCCCAGTGCCTGACTCTCCAGCCCTGCTGCCTCTGGCAGCGCGAGGAGGCGAAACACGCTGGGCGCGTTGATGGGATCCGAGATCGCGAACAGGTCGCTCTCCGCCGACGCCTGATTGCCAAATCCATCCCACGCCGTGACCCGAACCCTGCAGGACGCCGAGGGCGGCCCCGTCACCGTCCACTGGAAGGTCCCAACATTGGGCAAGCCGTGCGCCAGCGTTTCGGCAAATGTCAGCCCGGCATCGCGGCTCAGCAGGATCCGAACCGAGTCGATCCCCGAACTGTCGCTGGCGAGCCAGGTGATCGGCACCGCCTCGTACAGGTGCCAGGGGATCCTGAGAGCGACAGGCTGGCCGACCAGCGGGGATCCGTAGTCGAGCAGATTGCGCCACACCCCGCGGCCGTGGGTCGCCGCGGTGAGCGTG
>JBKJUD010000192.1:0-4206 GCA_046590735.1 Candidatus Eiseniibacteriota bacterium
GCACGTTGGTGAAGACATGCGAGGAGACCGCGCCCACGCCCACGCCATCCACCACCGCCGCGGCGACGTGATAGAACGGATCCGCCGTGATGGTCACCACGCGGCCGCCGCCCGCGCCGATCTGCGTGACGCCACCGGGCGACACGCTGCCATTCGCGCCGGCGGTGGCGGTGAGCAGGTAGTGATTGTCGATGGTCACCGACGACCCGGCCCCGGCGAACAGCGGCAGGCCACGGTTGCTGCAGTCGCGCAGGTGCGACTCGGTCACCTCGATCGTCCCGATGCCCGCGGAGTCCGCGCTGGTGATATGCAGCACGAACAGCGTGCCGGCGGAGTCCGTCGCCGCGCACAGCGAGCCGAGGATCGATTCGTCGATGGTGTAGGAGTTGCCGCCGTTGTCGGAGATGAAGAGCTGCGTGCCCAGCGGCCCGGCGCCGGCGGCCAGGTAGCCGCCCGCATCAGCCTGCGCGCCGCACAGCGAGAGGTTGGCGCTCAACTGCACCGTCACCGAGTAGAGCCGCGCCGCGGTGCGGTTGGAGCGCGCGATGGTCACCGGCACATCCACGCACGCCGTCGCTATGGTAATCGCGGACGCCGCGGGGCCCACCGTGACGTCGTTGAGATCCGGCGCGAACACCACGTGCAACGTGTGCGCCGCCGCCACGGCCGAGAACGTGTGGCCCGGCGCGGCTCCCACCGACACGCCATCCACGTACACCGAGTCGACGTGGTAGTCGGCATCCGGCGCGAAGGTAAAGCTGGCCGATGCAAGATATTCGACGAGTACCGCGCCGGACGGAGCGACCGCGCCGTGCGCACCCGCGCTCGCCGTCACCGCGAAGGTGTCCGGCGCGAAGGTGGCGTGCAGCGTGTGATCAGCCGCCATCCCGGTGAAGGTGTAGGACCCGACCGCGCCGACCTCAACGCCGTCGACGAGCACCTGCGCCACGTGGTGGAACGCGTCCGGCGTGATCGTCACCACGCGCCCACTGCCTGCGGCCACCGCGGTTGCCCCGGCCGGGCTGACGCTGCCGTCGGCGCCGGCGGTGGCGGTGAGCGTCCAGGTGTTCTGGATGCTCACCGACGCCCCGCTGCCCGCGTACAACGGCAGTGCCTCGTTGCCACAGCCGCGCAACTGCAGCTCGCCGAAAGCAATCGTGCCGGTGCCGAGGCTGTCGGTGCTGGCGATGTGCAGCGTGAACAGCGTCCCGCTGTCGGCAACCGCCTGGCACGTCGTGCCGAGGATCGTCTCGTCGATGGTGTAGTTGTTGCCGCCGTTGTCGACGATGTAGAACTGCGTGCCGTCCTGTCCCGCGCCGGCCGCGAGGTACGTGCCCGCCGTCGCCTGCGCGCCGCACAACGCGAGGTTGGGCGAGAGTTGCACCGTGACCGAGTAAAGCCGCGCAGCGGTGAGCGTGCTGCGCGCGATCGTCACCGGCACGTCCACGCACGCCGCCCCGGGGCTGATCGGCGCCAAGGCCGGGCCGACGGTGACATCGTTGAGATCGTGGGCGAAGCGGGCGGTCAGCGTGTGGTCGGCCGCGATCGCGGCGAACGTGTGGCTGGAAACAGCGCCCACCGAGACACCGTCCACGAGCACATCGGCGACATGCTGGAAGGCGTCCGGCGAAAGCGTGACCACCAGGGAATCGCCGTCGTTCACGACGTTCACGCCCGACGGTGCTGCACTGCCGCCACTGCCCGCGGTCACCGTCACCGTGTGCGTGGTGCGCGCGAAGCTCGCGGCGATGGTGTGTGGCGCAGTCACCGCGTTGAAGGTGAACGCGCCCACCGCGCCGACGCTCACGCCATCCACCAGGACATCGGCGACGTGATAGCCGGCGGTGGGCGTGAGCGTGAAGGTCTGCGCGCCGCCGTACGTCACCGTCACCGCCGTCGCGGGCGCGATGCTGCCGCCGGCGCCGGCGCTGGGCGTGAGCGTGTACGTCAGTTGCGAGAACGTCGCGCCGACGCTCTTCGCCGCGTCCATCGTCAGCACCTGGGGTGACGCGGTGCCGGTGAGGTCGCCGGTGAATCCGTCGAAGGCGTAGCCCGTGTCAGGCACCGCGGTCAGCGTGACCGGCGTGCCGGGATTGTAGGTCGCGTACGCGGGCGCGCGCTGCACGCTGCCGTGCGTCCCGACGGTGAGCGTCAGCGGCAGCGTGGTGAATTCGTCGGCGCCGACATCCGGCGTGGACGCGCTGCGCGCGTCGCCGTCGATGTCGAGCACCTCACCCGCCACCGCAACACCCGCGTTGGCGAGCGGCGAGGTGGCCGCGCCAGTGACCCGCGCATGCAGGTCGCTGGCGCTGACGAACCGGGGATCCGCCGCCAGCGACGCCGCGTCCTGCGCCCCGCTGAACTGCGCCTTCCACTCCGCCAGCGTGGCGACGTCGGCAAACGGCTGCACGCTCCCCACGCCGCCGAGCACCGCCTGCGCGTTGCCCGCGATGGCGGCGTAGTCGTTGCCGTTACTGCGTCCGCTCCCCCAGGCGTAGGTGGAGGTCGGCACGATGATCGCGTAATGATGCGGCGTGCTGCCCGAGCCCGACACCGCGTCGGCGCTGAGCGCGTTGTTGAGCAGCCCGAGGTTCGTCACCGACGGCGACGCGATGCGCAACGCCGCGGCGCTCTGCGTGGCGAGGGTCGCGCCGGGCGGATCGAGATCGCCGCTGAGCGCGACGCTGTTCTCGGCCACCAGGTCTCCGTCGCCCGCGGATAGCCCGATCCCCACCGCCTGGTCGCCGGAGACGCCGTTGGCCCGCACGTTCCACACGAAATTCTGCGCGACGGTGTTCGCGGTCGCCGCGCCCGGGCTGGCCAGCACGATCCCCACCGCGGAGAACGTCAATTCGTCGACGATGTCGTGCACGCGGTTGCCACGCACCACGCAGCCGGTGGTGGTGACCGCCACCGGCACCCAGTCGTGTGCGCCGATGCCGATGCCCACGCGGTCCACGCCGGTCACCGCGTCGCCGATTCGCGCGCCGACGCCGCGCACCTCGTTGCCGCGCACCATCGCCCCGGCCTGGTACTCGCAGACAATGCCGCCGCGCCCGATCTGGTCCGCGCCGAACGCGGCCGGCCCGACGACATTGTCCTGCACCTGCGACGCGCTGTTGAGCGCGCCGTTGAGCCCGCGCAGGTAGATTCCCCACCGCGCGCGGGTGATGCGATTGCCGACGTAGACATTGCGATCGTTCCCGGCGGCGCCGGTGGTCGAGACCAGCGACGTGCCGCCGCTGAAGATGCCGAAGGTTTCCAGCGACGTCAGCGACTGGTCGGCGCCGGCGGCCAGCGTCAGGTAGCGCAGCGTGTCGTCGTGCGCGCCGGTGGCCGCGGCTTGCACCCACACCGCGGCGGTGGCCGCGGCGGACTGCGTGTTGACGATCGACCAAGCGTTCGCGCTGCCCACGCCGCCTTCGCGCCCGTCGAGCGTCAGGCGCGCGACGTCCTTGAGGATGACCACCGCGCTGCCGGATGCGCCGCTGGTGACACGCGCGCCGGCCCCCGCCTTCACCCGGATCGTCACCGACCACGGTCCACCCTGTTGCGCCGGTTGCGTGAAGACAATCGGCAACATCTCACCGGCGCTGCCGTCGTAGCTCGCGTTCAGTTCGTACACGATGTCGCCGGTGAGCGTGGCGGCGGCGAGCTGCGCGGCGACATCGGTGAGCCGCTCGAGCACCGGCTGCCCGGTGCCCACCTCGTACACCCCGCCGGCCAGCGGCGTGGTGAGCGAGAAGGTGCGCACGTTCGCGTAGCTCGCCGGCTGGCTCGCGTAGTCCGGCGGATCGCTCACCGCAAATCCGCCAAACCCGGTCGTCCAGATCGGGTTGATCCACACGTGCTGTCCCGCCCCGAAGCCATCGCGCGCGGCGAGGTAGAACTCGTACACCCCCGGCGCCAGCGATTGCAGCGACGTGGTCCACGCGTAGTCGCCGTTGAAGCCGGCGGGTGAGGTGTCGGGCGCGAGGCTGGCAAAACTGCCGCTCGATCCCAGGCGATACCACAGGCGCACGATGCCGCTGGTCGCGCTGTTGTTGTCGGTCACGGTCACGCTGACCGAGGGCGTCTGGCCGTTGACCACCACCACGTTCCGGAGCGACGGGGCCGCGGCGTCCACCTGCGGCTGCGCCGTCTCGCGCGAGCCGATGGTCGGCGTCACGCCGCGCGCCGTGCCCGCGAGGTCGGTGGTGATCCCGG
>JBKJUD010000193.1:0-2513 GCA_046590735.1 Candidatus Eiseniibacteriota bacterium
CGGCCGGCCTCAACGGCCCGCTCACCGTCGACGGTGTGGGTGACGCGTTCTCGTCGCAGCCGCTGGGGCGCTGGTGGGAGGTGGACTCGCCGCACGGCTGCTACATCCTGATCTCCGACTTCAGCAGCGCCCCGGCGCAGACCGTGAAGGGCTACTACCAGGACGGCGGGTCCGATCCCAGTGGCAAGGAGACCGGCAGCTCGGGCATCCGCGGCGAGAGCGGCATCGACGCGTTCAACGCGCAGAGCACCACCTTCTCGGTGGACTACTGGAGCTTCATGCTGCCGGCCAACCAGGGCAACGTCGGCAACACGTACGAGAGCTACTACCTGAACCCGTTCTCGCTCACCATCGCGTCGCAGGCGTACGTGACCGCGATCGGCGAGCCCGGCGCGCAGCCGGTCGTGGCCTCGGTGGGCGCCGCGGCCCCGTCGCCGTTCCGCGGCGCGACGCAGATCCCGGTGCAGGTGTATGCCACCGCGGCCCGCGGCGCGACGGTGCAGATCGTGCGTCCCGACGGCCGCGTGGTGCGTACGCTGCCCGTCCCCGCCGCCCGGGTGGGCGCGACGCAGGTCACTTGGGACGGCCGCGATGACGCGGGCGCAACGGTGCCGGTGGGTCTCTACCTGTATCGCCTCGCCGGCGTGCAGGCCGGGGCGCACGCGGGCGGCCGCGTGATGTACATGCGCTAGCCGCGCACCGCACGCACCGCACCGCGCGCGCGGGAGATGCACGAACGGCCCGGGGCGACCCGGGCCGTTTGCGTTGGGGCGAGGTGGCGAGCCGGCTACCGGGTGACCGGGGTCTCCTTCGCCGACGCCCACGTCATCATGCGATTGACGTCGGCGAACCGCGTCGACTTGTTCGGGGCGCCGAGCACGACGCTGGCGTACTCGTTGCCCGCCGCGTCGCCGAGGCAGGCGGCGAAGCAGTAGCCTGCCGGCGAGGTGTAGCCGGTCTTCCCACCCTTCACGTCCCACTGGCTGGCGAGCATGTGGTCGGTGTTGCCGAAGTGATGGTAGCTGCGGTTGCTCCAGTACGCGTACTCGCGCTTCTGCATGATGCTGGTGATGCAGGTGTCGCGGGTGGCGGCGTGGACGATGGCGGCCATCTCGCGCGCGGTGGAGACGTTCTTGCCATCGAGCCCGGTCGGCTCGACGAAGCGCGTGCTCGGGAGGCCCATGCGTTGCGCCCGCGTGTTCATCGCGACGACGAACTGGTCCATGGTGAGGCCGGCGTTGCGTGCCAGCGTGCGGGCGGCGGCGTTGTCGGACACCATCAGCGCCGTGTGCAGCACGTCGCGCAACCGGACGATCTCGCCGCCCCTCATCGAGGTCTTCGAGGCGTTGCGGACATCCTCCGGCCGGATCGTCACCGCCTGTTCGAGGTTGGGCTGCTGGTCGAGGAAGGTGAGCACCGTCATCATCTTCGTGAGGCTGGCCACCGAGCGCACCTGGTCGGCGTTGCGCTGGAACAGCACGTTGCCGGTGAGCACGTTGACGATGAGCGCGGCGGTCGAGTGGACCCACGGGCCCACCTTGCCGTTGAGCGCCGCCTGCGTCCACTCGGTGGCGGCCTCCGGGCCGGCGCTCAAACGCGGTGCGTGGCGGCGTGCGGTGCGGGCCCGGCTCGCCTCGCGGCGCTGGCGCGCGCGGCGCTGCTTGACGGTTTCGCGCACGACGGCCTTGCTGCGGCCGTGACGCTTGCTGGCGGAGACCTTCGTCCGCGCGCGGGCGCTGGACGTGTGGCGGCGCGGCGCGACCACCGCGGCGTGCGAGGTGCGCGACGATTTCTTGGCGACGGCGGCGCGGCGCGGGGACTTCTTCTTCGCGGGGGCGTGTGCGGACCGCTTGGCGGCCTTGTGCGACGAGGTCGACGCTTTCGCCTTGGTGGTGGTGTGCGCGGGTTTCTTGTGGGCGGCGGGCGCGGACTTGGCGAAGGAGAGCTCGGCCGGGGCAATCACCAGGACGAGGGTCAACGCGAGAGACATTACGGACGAGCTGAGGCGAGACAGCATGCGGATACTCTGGGAACGGTCAATGGAATGCACGAACTCCCCCTTACGAGTCGGACGATTTGGCGTTCGACCATTCGCATTCGTGGCGAATGCGATAGCTGCTCAAGGGGAGACGACAGAGAGCGGCGGCCCGCGTCAGTTCTCCTGTGTCACCCACGATAGCACCCATCGTGTGCCAATTCAACGCCTTGGACGACGGTTCCGGCATTTTTTCGATCCTCGACTGAAGCGGGAGGTGCGGATTCAACGCGCGTGTCCCAACCTTATCGGCCCCCGGGGCCAGTCGGCGCAGGGGAATGTCCGGGGCACGGGCGTGTGATAGAGTGCGGCGCATGGGACTCTTCGGTCGGAAAAACGGTGCACACGGTTCAGACGGTACAGGCTCCATTCCCGACGCGGATACGATGCGCGCGGCGCTCGCGGCGGTGCCGTACCCCGGCTTCTCGCGCACCAACGGGTCGTTCGGGCTGGTGCGGGAGGTGGAGGCCGAGGGCCG
>JBKJUD010000202.1:0-6498 GCA_046590735.1 Candidatus Eiseniibacteriota bacterium
GGCACAGGCACCGTCACCGTGATCTCCACCAACATGGACGACTGCGGCGGCGTGCTGATCCCGAGTGTGGTCACCGGCGCCTCGAGCGTGCTCATCGACAAGCTGCCGCCCGCGGCGATCACCGCGCTCACGGCGACGCAGGTGCTCACCGGCAACGATGGCGATGGCACGACGAAGATCACGCTCGGCTTCTCGCTGCCGGCGACCGCCACGGGCGTGCTGGTGTACCGCGCCGGATACGGCAACTACCCGCTGTACGACGACGCGCCGACCGCCGGCAACGTCCCCGTGCCGCCGACCAGCTATCCGCCGTCTCCGCCGTGGACGCTCACCGCGGTCGCCGTCAACGGCAACACCGACGAGCCCGCGACGCGTGACGTGTGGTACTACGCCGCTTTCGCACGCGACTCCTGTGGCAACGTCGGCGCGCCCTCGGCGATGACCGGCGGCGGGCTCAACTACCACCTGGGGGATGTCAGCAACGGCGTCACCGCGGGCCAGGGCGACAACGCGGTGAACACCGCCGACCTCTCGCTGCTCGGCGCGCACTACGGTCTCACCGGCGGCGCGGTGGCGCCGTACGCCTACCTCGACATCGGGCCGACGTCCACCGGCTACACCGACGGACGGCCGCTGACCGACAGCAAGATCAACTTCGAGGATTTCATCCTGATGGCGATCAACTACGGCGCAGTGGCCGCGCCGCGCGTCGCCACGCCGTCCTCGGGGAACCAGATCGCGCTGGTGGCGCCGCCCGCACCGGGCTTTGGCGGGCAGTTCACCGCGGAACTTCGCTTCCTCGGCGATGGACTGGTGCAAGGCGTGAGCGCGCGCCTCGGCTTCGACCCAGCGGTGCTACGCGTCGTGGCCACCGCCGGCGGACCGCTGCTCGACAACCAGGCGCTCGGCAGCTTGGTGCTCAGCGGCGCGCCCGGGAGCATCGATGTGGCCCTGCTCGGCACGGGCGCGGGGATCTCCGGCGGCGGCGTGCTGGCGACGGTGACGTTCCAGGTGATCGGGACCGGTACGTCGAACGTGACGTTGCTGAGCGCGACGGCGCGGGACACGCAGAACCGCGCGGTCTCGCTGCAGCAGACAACCTCAGCGCCCGAAAGTGCGCCGGCGCCCGCGGTCACCGCGCTCGGCGCGGTGTTCCCCAACCCGGTGCGCGACCATGCGGCGATCGGCTACGCGCTCCACGAGAACACGGCGGTGCGCGTCGAGATCTACGACGCCGCCGGACGACTCGTGCGCGCGCTCGACGCCGGCGTGCAGGCGGCCGGCACGCACAGCCTGCGCTGGGACGGGCGCGACACCGCCGGCCGTGCTGTGGCGGATGGCACCTACGCGGTGCGCTTCCGCGCCGGGACGCACGTGGAAAGCCGGCGGCTATTGGTCCTGCGCTAGGCCCTCGCGCCTAGCGGACCAGCGTCACCCGATGCGAGGCCCGCGCGCCGCCGGCCTCGATCCGCACCAGATACACCCCGCCCGGCAGACGCGCGCCGCGCGCGTCGCGGCCGTCCCACACGAAGGGGTTGTAGCCGGCGAGGAAGCGCCGCGCCGGCCACGTGGCCACCTGCTGGCCCGCCGCGTTCCACACCGAGACCGTGCCGTCGACGGCACGCGGGATCCCGATCACGAACGTGACCTGCGATGCGAACGGATTGGGCACCGCCTCCGCGATGCGCAGCGCGGTGGGCGCCGGCAGGAAGCGCACGTCGATGCCGGTGGTGTTGAGCAGCACCGTCACGTCGAACGCCTGTGCGGTGCTGCCGCCGTGGCCGTCGTGCGCCGTGAGGGTCAGCCCGGTGTAGGTGCCGGCCGTACCGAGCATCGGCGTCCACAGGAACACGCCGCTGGCCGGGTCGACGGTGGCGCCCATCGGCAGCGCGCTGCCGGTCCAACGGAGCGTGTCGCCGTCGGGATCGCTGGCCGACGGGGTGACGGTCAGCGTCGAGAGTTCGGTCACCGTCTGCGCGGGGATCGCGGCGACGACCGGCGCGCAGTTGGCCGGCGCGATCGAGAGCGCGACGTCGGTCGTGGCGCTCGCCCCGCAGGCGTCCTGCGCCCGCAGCGTCGCCGTGTACGCACCCACGGCGGTGCAGCCCGGCGTCCACGCGACCACGCCAGTGTTCGCATCGATGACCAACCCCGCAGGCGCGGTGACGACGGTGTAGGCGAGCGGATCGCCGTCGATGTCGCTGGCGGTGGCGGTGAACGAGAGGGTCACACCCTCGCTGCCGTTCTGCGCGGGCTGCGCGGCCCACGCCGGCGCATGGTTCAGCGGGATGGCCTGCAGGCGGGTGACGCAGCGGGTAGTGAAGCTCGCGGTGCTGCGCGCGGCATAGGTGAAGGCCAGGGTGTTGGACGCGGCGTTGCACGAGGCCGCGGGGATGTCGATGTTGATCCCGATGGACGCCGCCGCGCCGCCGCCGAGCGCCACCACGCCCGAGACCGGCACGAACCAGCCCAGGCTGTCGCTGACGCTGTACCCGACGCTGTCGGCGAAGGGCGCGAGGTTGGTCGCGATCCACGACAGCGTAACGCTGCTGCCCGCGGTCACCGCAGTATCCGCCGGGCACAACGCGGACATGCCGTTCTGCACGCGCACCGTGTAGGCATCCGGACTGCCGCCGCGCGAGTCGGCGAACAGCGGATACGACGTCCGGCCCGACGCCGTCGCCCACGAGTAGTCGCCGACGTTCGGCCGCGCGCGGGAGGCCGGCTGCCACGAGGACACCGCGTCGCTCACCGGCACGTTCGGCGCCCAGCTCACGCCGCCATCGGTGGAGCGGGTGGCGTAGATCGCGGCGCGCACGCCGGCCGCGCCGCCGTCTCGGCGGTCGTACCAGAACGCGTGCACGGTGCTCAGCGAGTCCACCGCCAGCATCGGAAAGCTTTCGTCATACAACGGCGCGTCGTCGTTGAGCCGCACCGGCGCGGTCCACGAGGCGCCGTGGTTGGCCGAGCGCACCAGCACCACATCGCGATGGTCGCGCGCCGCCGTCCCCCCGGCCGCGGTCACGGTGCGCAGGTCGAGCGTGTAGGTGCCGGTGCCGCCGCTGCTCGCGTAGACGCGTACGAGCAGGTAGTAGGTCTGCGTCGCCGGCAAGGTGACCCAGCCCTGCGGCGCGTAGCCGCCGCCGTAGCGCGTGTCGGTGAGGATGGAGTCGCCGCCCGCGCCGGAGAGCAGTTGTACGCGCAGGTCGAGCGTGCCGGACCCTGGCGTCGCGGTGTACTGCACCATCTGCCCGGCGACGCCGCTGAAGGCGAAGTAGTCGCTGTCCGGGGCCGCCGACACCGGCGACCCGACGCTCCCGGTCACCACGCGCGGCACCGCGAGCAGCTGCGCCAGCGCCACCGAGGAGTTCGGCTCGACCTCGGGCGCGGTGGCGCCGGCCGGGCCTACGATCGGGATTGCCGAATCGTTCCACGAGAGATACACCGTCCCCCGGTTCGGCCCGCGGCTCCAGTCCACGGCCCCGGCGGGGAATTCGAAGAAGCCGTCGAGCCGGTTGAACCCGGGCGCGCCGCTGTACCAGTTCTCGTGCACGGTCGACACCAGCTGCGTGGCCGCGAAGCTCGCCCCGCCGTTCGTGCTCACCGCGCAGCGCAGTTCGGCCTGCAGGTTCGACGCGCCCAGCTTGTTCTCGTAGACGACGTACACCTCGCCGTTGGTGCCGACCAGCGGCAGCGCGCCGGTGCAGTAGTCGATGTTGTCGGGCTGGATGATCACCGGGGCCGCCCAGGTCGCGCCGAAGTCGGTGGAGCGGATGCACTCGATCTGGCCGTAATTCCCGAAGCGCACGTAGGCGCAGTAGAGCGCCCCGGTGGACGGGTTGACTGCGATCAGTTCCTTGTCGAGGAACGCGGTCGTCGTGCTCACCGCGGTGACCGGCAGGTCGAACTGCGGCGTCTCGCCGACGAACCGCCCGCGGGTGATGCCGATGGCGCTCGGATTGAAGGTCTTGTTGGTCGGCGTGTAGGTGGGGAAGTAGAGGCTGGAGATGCTGAAGTTGCCGAGGCTGTCGACCACCACGCTGGGGTCGCCGTACAGCTGCCCGGTGGCGCCCAGCGGCAGCGAACCGCCGTCCGTCCACGTTACGCCGCCGTCCGCCGAGTACGCGTACCCGGTGACGGTGACCGGCGGGAGATTGAAGCCCTTCGAGTCGTTGAAGACCGCCAGCGCGAACCGGCCCCAGACGGCGATGCTGGTTTCGGACTGCGTCTCGTTGCCGGCATCGCCGGTGGGGTCGTTGACGCGGACGATTGGCGGGACGCCGGGGGCGGCGCTCAGGGCGGGATGGCGGCCGAGGGCCTTCTGCAGGGTGGGCGATTCGGCTTCCTCGATGTCGACCGCGTCGTGGTCCTCGCGCGGCTTGCCGCAGTCGGCCTGGTCGAGGATGTCCTGCCAAGCCGCCGGGAGAACATCCCCGCGCTCGTGGGCCCATGCGGCGAACGCGGGGCGGGCGGATGAGGAGACCAGGCGGGGCGCAGGCAGCGCCGCCACTGCGGCGGGCGTGAGTCCGGCGAGCAACAGGAGCGTAGCGGGCGCGCCATGGCGGAGTACGGCAGGGAATCGGGGGGGAGACATGTCGTCCTCAGGCAGGGGAGAAGGGAAAGGAGTGCTCCCATGATAGCGGGCGTGCGCGGAGAGAGGCAACGCCGCCCCGCTGAGACGCTCGTCGCAGCCCGCGCCCCGGGACGGCGGCGGCGGATTTGCCCCTCTGTGCCCGGTCGAGTATGCTGCCGGCTCGTGTGCGGTGACCGGTCGAGGAGGACGGCATGACGATGTGGGGACGACGGACCGCGAGGGGGTGCGCAAGCGCGGGGATCGCGATGCTGCTGGGGCTCGCGCTGGCGCCGGTCGCGTCGGTGCGCGCGCAGGACACCGGGGCGGCGCAGGTCGCGTCCACCGACTCGGGCGTCGTGCTGCAGTCGAGTCCGGCGGTCGCGCAGACGCAGGATGTCGGGGCGCTTCAGGCGCGGAGGGGAGGGGGCCGCGGCGGCAGGGGCGCCAGGGGCGGCGGCCGCAAGGCCGGGATGCTCGGCCACCTTATGACGCTGATGACGCTGGGCGCCGCGGGCGGCGCCGTCTACGGCGTCATCCACGTGCGCCGGCTGCGCGATGCCCACGCCCGGTTGCAGGACACCATCGCCGGGCAGGCCCGCCAGCTCGCCGAGATCAAGGACAGGCTGGAACGTTCCTGACGCGACTGGCCCACCCGCGCCGCACGTCCGGCCCACCGGGCGCGCCCGTGTTCATCCCTCAGGGAGTGTGAATCCATTCATGTCGACGACACCGCCGGATCTGGCCAGCCTGCGCATCAGCCGCGATACCCCAGGATCAGCCGGAGACAGCGGGGGCGGCAAGCGTGTGGCGCTGATTGGCGCGTTCATCGCCGCTTTCGTGGCAGCCGTTGTCGGCACCTACCTGGCCGCCAGTCATCGGCCGCCCACCGTCGAGACGGCGACTGTCGCCACCGCCGGGGGCAGCGGGTCGAGCATCGCCGGGGCGATCACCGCGAATGGCTACGTGGTGGCCCGCACCAAGGCCTCGGTGGCGCCGAAGATCGCCGGACGGCTCATCGAGCTGAATGTCAGCGAAGGCTCGCGCGTGCGGCGCGGCGAGGTGCTGGCGCGCCTGGAGGCGGCAGATTACCAGGCGGCGCTCCGCGTGGCGCAGGCCGGTGTGCTGCAGGTGCGCGCGAACCTCGCCAACAGCCGCGTGACGCTGGCGCGCGCCGAGGCGCTGGCCAAGCAGGACCTGGTCGCCACGCAGGAACTCGACGCGGCGCGCACCGCGGTGGCGGCGCTGGCCGCCAGCGAGAAGGCCGCCCAGGCGCAGGTGGGCGTGGCACGGGCCAGTCTCGAGAACACCAACGTCCGCGCGCCCTTCAACGGGACCGTGCTGCGCAAGGATGCCGAACTCGGCGAGATCGTCGCGCCCTCCATGGGCGGCGGTGGCCAGACCCGCACCTCGATCGTCACGATGGCCGACCTCACGACGCTGGAAGTGGAAGTCGACGTCAACGAGTCGTACATCGCGCAGGTCTCCAACGGGCAGCAGTCGCGCATTACGCTCGACGCCTATCCCGACACCTCGTTCGCCGGCCGCGTGCGCCAGGTCGTGCCGACGGCCGACCGCGAGAAGGCCACCGTGCAGGTGAAGGTGTCGATCCTCGATCGCGACCCGCGCATCCTGCCGGAGATGGGCGCGAAGGTGGAGTTCATCCCGCGCGCGGCCGGGTCGGCCGGCGCGACCGCGCCACCGCCGCTGCGCCTCTCGGTGCCCTCGAGCGCCGTCGTGCACACCACCGCCGGGACGCAGGTGTGGCTGCTGGATGCCGGCGTCGCGCACGTCCGCTCCGTGGTCCTCGGCCCCGAACGCGGCGACAAGGTGGACATCCGCTCCGGCCTCCGCGGCGGCGAGACGCTGATTCTCACCCCGCCGCCGGCGCTCAAGGACGGCGCGCGGGTCAAGGCAGCCAAGACGAA
>JBKJUD010000226.1:0-6153 GCA_046590735.1 Candidatus Eiseniibacteriota bacterium
GTACGTCGGCGTCGACTCGCTCGCCTATCTCAGCATGGACGGCCTGCGCAGCGCGACGACGCAGCCGGCGTCGCACTGCTACGCCTGCTTCACGCTCGACTACCCGGTGCCGTTCACCGACCAGCACGTGCACGAAGCGCCCGCGTTGCCGATGCCGCAGGAGGTCTGATCGTCATGGATGACGTCCGCGTACATCGGATCGCCAAGGCCGACGCGCTCGCCGCACAGGGCGTCGGCCCGTGGGGCGCCTACGAGTTTGCCGTCACGCATCGCGCCGCACAGGCGCTCGCCGACTTCGACGCGCTCGAGGCCTCCGGCGAACGCGTGCGCATCGCCGGACGCCTGACCGCGCGGCGCGCGCACGGCAAGGCGAGCTTCGGCGATGTCTCCGACTGGACCGGCCGCCTGCAGGTGTACCTGCGGCTCAACGAAATCGGCGAGGAGGCCTACCGGCGCTTTCTCGACCTGCTGGACCTCGGCGACCACCTGGGGGTCGAGGGCGTGATGATGCGCACCCGTATGGGCGAGGTGACGCTGCAGGTGACCGGCTGGACGTTGCTGGCCAAGTCGCTGCGCGCGCTGCCGGGCCAGTGGTACGGCTTCGCCGATCCGGAATTGCGCCGGCGCTATCGCTACCTCGACCTGGTGATGAACGAGGACGCGCGCCGGGTCGCCGCGCAACGCGTGCACATCCTGCGCGCGCTGCGGAGATTTCTCGACCACCGGGGATTCCTCGAGGTCGAGACGCCCGCCCTGCAGCCGCTCTACGGCGGCGCCGCGGCGCGGCCGTTCTCGACCCACCACAACACCCTCGACATGACGCTGTACCTGCGCATCGCCGACGAGTTGTACCTGAAGCGCCTGATCGTCGGCGGCATGGAGCGCGTGTACGAGATCGCCAAGGACTTCCGCAACGAGGGCATGGACTCGACCCACAACCCCGAGTTCACGATGCTCGAGTTGTACCAGGCCTACGCCGACTACCACGAAATGATGCGACTCTCCGAAGAGATGTTCCGCACCGTCGCGCAGGAGGTCACCGGGTCCACCGTGGTGCAGAAGGGGGAGAACGCCATTGACCTCGGCCATCCGTGGGCGCGCCTGCCGATGCCGGAAGCGGTGGGCGAGTACCTCGGCCTCGACGCGATGACCGCCAGCGCCGAGGCGCTCGGCGACGCGGCGCGCGCGCGCGGCGTCGCGATCACGCCGGGCACCAGCTGGGGCAATGTCATCGCCGAGGTGTTCGAGGCGCGGCTGGAGGAATCGATCATCCAGCCGACGTTCGTGATGGATCACCCGGTCGAGATCTCGCCGCTGGCCAAGGTGCACCGCCGCGACCCGCGGCTGACCGAGCGGTTCGAGATCTTCATCGGCGGCGCCGAGATGGGCAATGCCTTCAGCGAGCAGAACGATCCGCTGGCGCAGGCCGCCGCCTTCGACGACCAGATCGCGCGGCGCGCCGGCGGCGACGCCGAGGCCCACCAGCGCGACGACGACTACCTGCGCGCGCTGGAGTTCGGCATGCCGCCCACCGGGGGCTTGGGCGTCGGCGTCGATCGCCTGGTGATGCTGCTGACCGGCGCGCCCTCGATCCGCGACGTGATCCTGTTCCCGCAGTTGCGCCCGCGGCGCGTCGACGAGCCCGACGAGCTGGAGATCGCCGAGGCGGAAGCCGCGCTCGCCGAGACGCCGCCGGCCGATTCGCCGGACGCTTCCTGAGCCCCCGCATGACCTGGCCGGTGGAGCTGGTGCTGGCCTATCGCTACCTCGCGATGCGCCGGCGGGCGACTGCGATCACCTTCCTCACGTGGGCGAGCATTGCCGGCGTCACCATCGGGGTGGCCGCGCTGGTGATCGTGCTGGCGGTGATGAACGGCTTCCAGACCGAATTGGAATCACGCATCGTCGGCACCAACGCGCACGTCTACCTGCTGCCGCCGGCCGACGTCAGCACCCTCGAGGGGAGCGACAGCCTGATGGCCCGCGCGCTGCGCCAGCCCGACGTCGTCGCCTGCGCGCCGTTCGTGTTCGGCAAGGCGATGATCGCCAGCGAGACCAGCGTCGACGGCATTGCCATCAAGGGCGTCGACCTCGCCCGCGAGCCGCAGGTGACGCAGGTGCTGCAATCCGTCACCCCCGTGGTGGGGGATTCGCTGCACGGCATCCTGCTCGGCGTCCAACTCGCCGCACAACTCGACGTGAAGGTGGGCGACCTGGTCACGCTCACCGCGCCCAGCTCGCCGGTGGAGGTGATGATGGGACTCGTGCGCCCGCAGGTGGTCACCGTGCCGGTGGCTGGCCTGGTCACCACCGGGCTGTACGAATTCGATTCCTCGCTCGGCTTCCTGTCGTTGCACGCCGCGCAGGACTTCTTCGGGTTGGGCGATGGCGTCAGCGGGATCTCGGTGCGCATCCGCGATCTCTACGCGGCGCAGCAGGAGTCGCAGCGCCTGCTGCAGGCGCTGGGCGGTGACCTGCGCAGCGCCAACTGGATCGAGCAGAACCGCAATCTCTACGTCTGGATGCGCACGGAGAAGGTGATGATGTTCTGCATCCTCTCGCTCATCATCCTGGTTGCCACCTTCAACATCGCCAGTTCGCTGTCGATGGCGGTGATCGAGAAGCGGCGCGACATCGGCATCCTGCGCACGATGGGCGGCACCGGCCCGATGGTGCTGCGCACGTTCCTGGCGATGGGCGCGGTGATCGGCGTGCTCGGCACGGGCGTCGGCACCGTGCTGGGCCTGGCCGGCGCGTGGGCGCTCAAGCGCTGGGACATCGTGCGCCTGCCCAGCGACGTGTACTTCGTCAACCACCTGCCGGTGCGCCTCGAGGCCAGCGACGTCGCGTGGGTGACGCTGGCCGCGCTGGCGCTCTGCGTGCTGGCGACGGTGCCGCCGGCGTGGCAGGCGTCGCGGCTCACACCCGTCGACGCGATCCGGACGGCGGAATGAGCGGGATCCCGGTCGTCGAAGCGCGCGGGGTGACGAAGGTCTACCCATCGGGCCGCGAATCGCTGGTGATCCTGCGCGAGGTCGACCTCGCCGTGCACGCGGGGGAAGTGGTGGCGATCGCCGGGCCCAGCGGCTCGGGCAAATCGACGCTGCTGCACATGCTCGGGACACTCGACCGCCCGACCGCCGGTGAGGTCTGGATCGACGGGGCGCCCACCGCCTCGCTCTCCGATGCCACTTTAGCCCAGGTCCGTAACCGCACGGTGGGCTTCGTCTTCCAGTTCCATCACCTGCTTCCCGAGTTCACCGCGCAGGAAAACGTGCAGTTCCCGGCATTTCTCGCCCGCCGGGGCGGTTCGGCCGTCCGGGAGCGCGCGCGCGCCTTGATCGAGCGGGTCGGATTGGCCGACCGCGGGCACCATCGTCCGTCCGAACTGTCCGGGGGCGAACGGCAGCGCGTGGCGGTCGCCCGCGCACTTTTCAACGAGCCGCGCATCCTATTGGCCGATGAACCCTCTGGTGACCTCGACCGCAATCGTGCGCATGACCTGCACGACCTGCTGCTCGAGCTGGCGCGGTCGTCGGGCGTCGCGGTGGTCGTGGCAACCCACGATGCCGAGCTGGCCGCACGGGCCGACCGACAATTGGGCCTGCACGCGGGAGCTCTCTCGCGCATCTAAGTGGCAGCGGCGCCTGCGGTCTGGGTCGCGGGTCGCCGGGCGACGGAGCGCTATGCTAGACTCCGCGCCACATCGAGACGTCCCGGGAAGGACCCGCGGGACCCCGGGCCACCAGAGCGCAGCAGCGTCGCAGAGGAGGGTCGCCATGCAGTGCGAGGAATGTGGCAACGCCCTGGCAAAGCTGCACCTCACCGAGATCATCAACAGCACGGTCACCGAGCGGCACTTGTGCCGCCGGTGCGCCGAGCGCCGCGGCTTCCAGCAGGGCATTCCCTCGGGGCCACTCAGCCACGCCACCCTATGGGCGCATCTCATGGACGATACGACGCCCACCGACAACGATGTCCTCGGCCACACCCAGTGCACCGGCTGCGGCGTCTACTTCTCGACGTTCCGCGAGACCGGCAACGTCGGCTGCGCACAGTGCTACACCACCTTCGGCGCGGCGCTGAAGCCGTTGCTGCGGCGCCTGCACGGCGAGCCGCGGCACATCGGCAAAGCGCCGAAGAAGGACGAGTCGCGCCTGGCCGTGCGTCGGCAGCTGCTGCTCCTGCACGAGGAACTCGGACGCGCCGTGGGCCGCGAGGAGTACGAGAGCGCCGCCGAGTTGCGCGACCAGATCCGCGCACTGGAGAGCGCCCGGGAATCGCCGCAGGGACAATCGCATGGCCTCTGAGACCCCCCGGCCCGGCCACGACAGCGCGGCCGGGCCGGATGACGACGGCCGCGCCGCGCGCGCGTCGCTGGAGCAGATGGCCGGGTCACTGGGCTCCTGGCTCGACGGCCAGGGCAGCGAATCCGAGCATGTGCTCTCGACGCGGGTCCGGCTGGCCCGCAACTTGAGCAGCACGCCCTTCAGCTACCGGGCGCGCGAGGACCAGTTGCAACTGGTGCTGAACAGCGTCACCAGCGCCGCACGCCGGACCGACACGCTGCGCGAGGGCACCGCATTCAAGGTCTCCGATCTCAGCGCGCTCGATCGCCAGTTCCTGCTGGAACGGCACCTGATCAGCCGCGAGCTGGTCGACGCGACCCGGACGCGCGGGGTCCTGATCAGCGGCGATGAGTCGGTCTCGCTGATGGTCAACGAGGAAGATCACATCCGGATCCAGTCGCTGGTGTCGGGATTTGAGCTGGAGAAGGCGTGGGATTTGGCCGATGCGCTGGACGACCAGTTGGACGGCGTGCTGGATTTCGCCTTCAACGACGAACTCGGCTACCTCACCTCGTGTCCCACCAACGTGGGCACGGGGCTCCGGGTCTCCGTGCTGGTGCACTTGCCTTCGCTTGTTCTCACCCAGCAGATCGCGCAGGTCCTGCCGGGACTCGCGCAGCGCAGCTTGGTGGTGCGCGGCTTCTACGGCGAAGGCTCGGAGGTGATGGGCAATTTCTTCCAGGTCTCGAACCAGACGACGCTCGGCAAGACCGAGCGCGACAGCCTCGAGTCCCTGGGCCAGGCAACCCACCAGCTCCTCGAGCGCGAGGCGGGCGCGCGCGACGTGCTGCTTCGTGACGCACGCGGCGTGCTCGAGGACAAGATCTGGCGCGCGTACGGCGCCTTGTGCCATGCACGGCGCATGCGCGGCGAGGAGCTGATCGGCCTGTTGTCGTACGTGCGGTTCGGGCGCACCCTGGGGCTGGCAGGCCTGCCCAGCGTGCGTACACTCAATGAACTCCTGCTTGTCGCCCAACCCGCGCATCTGCAAAAGCGCGTGGGACGCGACATGGAACGAGCGGAACGCGACATCGAGCGGGCGGCCTTCGTGCGCGCCCGCATGAGCCGGGCGTCCGGAGACCAGGCGGACGCGTCCTGACGGGCGCGGACGGTCGGAGGATGTAGGGCATGCACGACAAATTCACGGAACGAGTGCGCAAGGTGATGTACCTGTCGCGCGAGGAGGCAGCGCGCCTCCAGCACGACTACATCGGCACCGAGCACCTGCTGCTCGGGGTCATCCGCGAAGGCGAAGGGATCGCCGCCACGGTGCTCGGCAACCTGGGGCTCGACCTCGACCAGATCCGCCAGGCCGTCGAAGGCATGGTGCAGCCCAGCGGCGGCACACTGACGCTCGGCGAGATCCCGTTCACGCCGCGCGCCAAGCGCGTGCTGGAGCTGGCGGTGGACGAGGCGCGCCAGCTCGGACACAACTACGTCGGCACCGAGCACTTGCTTCTCGGCTTGATCCGGGAAGGGGAGGGGGTCGCCGCGCGCGTGCTGGCCGAACTCGGCCTCGACCGCAAGAAGGTTCGCGAGGAGACCCTCAAGCTCCTCGGAGGCAGCCCATCGACGGGCAGCTCGTCGGAGAGGGAAGAGAAGATGGAAACGCCCGCGCTCAACCAGTTCGGCCGCGACCTCACCTTGCTGGCGCGTGATGGGAAACTCGACCCGATCATCGGTCGCGACGCCGAGATCGAGCGCGTGGTGCAGGTGCTGCTGCGCCGCAAGAAGAACAACCCGGTCCTCATCGGCGAGCCCGGCACCGGCAAGACGGCCATCGTCGAGGGACTCGCCCAGCGCA
>JBKJUD010000230.1:0-3629 GCA_046590735.1 Candidatus Eiseniibacteriota bacterium
CAAGGGCGCGCGCTCGGGATTCTCGCGCGGGCGCGTGGCGGAGGCGCCATCGCGCGCGGTCACGCGAAGGTAGTAGTCGAGGCCGGGCGGGACCACCGCGCTGGCCGGAATCGTCGCCGTCCACGCGCCGGCCACCTCGCGCAGGGGCAGCACCGCGAACCTCGTTTCGCCCTGCGTGCGATACCGCACCTCGGCACGCGCGATCACTTGGCTGCCGGTCACCACCACCGTCAAGGGCAGCGGCCGCCACGCTTGCGTGGACCGCGGCGCGAGGTGCTGGATGGTCCACGGGAGGGTGGACCTCGGGGGCGCGGAAGCGCCGGCGGGCGCGACCGGACCGGCCGCGGCGCGCACGGGCGCAACGGCAAGGCCGGACAGCACGAGCGAAAGAACAACGGCTCCGATTCGGCGGGGAAGCGCGAGGGGCCGTAGGGGCACAGGCTCTCCTCAGTTGCCAGGGAGGGCGGGGACAGGGCAGGATGGCGCCCAGCGTTTTGCGGAGAGTAGAGTGGGCAGCCGAAGAGGGTCAAGCAACTGCACGAAGAGATTCCCGCCGCCCCGGTGGCAACCCAGCCGCTGCCCTGCACGATCTGCGGCCTCGCGCCGTCCCGGCCCCTGCCCTTTGCCTACCGCTACGGGGGTGCGCGCTTTCCCGGCGTCGCGTGCAATCGCTGCGGGCTCGCGCGATTGGCGGTCAGGCCCTCCGACCTCGCCGCGCTCTATCGCGCCAGCTACTTCGAGGCCGACTATCGCTGCGGGCACGCGCCTCACGGCGCCTGCGAAGGCACCGGCCACCCGGTTGGCGATCCCGCGATGCTGGCCTTCATCGACTCACTGGCGCCCTCTCCGACGCGGCGACTGCTCGAGATCGGCCCGGCGGGCGGGGAATTCCTGCGGGGGGCGCGCGAGCGGGGTTGGCAGGTGACCGGCGTGGAGCTGTCCGCCGACGCTGCACGCGCCGCGCGGGAGAACTTCGGACTCGACGTGCGCACGGGCGAACTGGCCGCCGTGGCCTTTCCCGCTGCCCGCTTCGACGTGGTGTACATGGGCGATGTGCTCGAGCATGTCCCGGATCCCTGCGCGCACCTGCGGGAGGTGCGCCGCATCCTGTCGCCCGGCGGACTGGTCGTCATCGGCGGGCCGACCACGTTGCACTCGATGGCCCGTCGACTGGGCATGTGGGCGTATCGCCTGGCGGGACGCGTGGCGACGCTCGATGCGCCGCCGTATCACCTGTGGGAATTCACCCCGGCAACGCTGTCGCGGACGGTGGAGGCGTCCGGGTTCGCGGTGTGTGCCCGCCGCGCGGACAAGATCCCGCCCCCGGCCGTGGGGCGCTGCCGGCGGGTGGTGGATCGCGGCTGGTTGTGGCCGCTGGAGATGCTCAATGTGCTGCTGACCCGGTGGACCGGGCAGTGGGGCGATCGCCTCGTGCTGGCGGCCCGGATGGACGAGCGGCCCCCGCGCTGACCGGCATCTCGCAGTGCGAGACGCCCATGCGCGGAGGCCGCATCGGTCGGATCCCGGAGGAGCGAGCCACCGGGGCCGTTGACCGCCGCGTGCACGCGGCAGCGTTGGCTACCGGCGACTCTTCGTCTTGGCCGCCGCCACGGTCTTTCGCCGCGGGCGTTCGATTTCCACCTCGTCCTCATCGTCGCGGTCGGGTACGGCACGCGGCGCAGGGCGCCCGCGCATCATGCTGGCCATCTGGATTTCATCGAGTTGCTTGTTCTTCAGGTACTGGCGGATCGCCTCGCGAACCAGTTCGCTATAGGTACGGCTCTCTTCTTCCGCAGTCCGCTCCAACTCCTTCAGTAGCTTCGGGGGAATGGAGAACGAGCGCACGACCGTTTTGCGCACCTGCTGACCTCCGTAATATGTGGGCAATGTGTGTGAATGTCTGCTAGCACCGCAGGTCAGCCGTAGCAGCGCACTGTCATCGATGCTAGCGGCGATCATACTCACGGTGTTGTCGCGTCCGGTCAAGTGAATATCGGTTCAGCAACGGTTTCTGTGGAAGTGTCTGGGACCAATGACGCCCATCCTCACCGTGCGGAGGGGCCCCGTCCATCTTCGTCAGGCGACCGCGCCGGCCTCGCGCAGGGTGCCGATGGCTGCCATATCCATCCCGAGCAGGTCCCTCAGGATGCTGTCGGTGTGCTCGCCCAGCCGAGGTGGGGGGAGGCGGACGGCGCCCGGGGTGTCAGACAACTTGATCGGGATGCCCGGCACGCGGATTGGACCGATGGTGGGGTGTGGAAGTTCCACGACCATGTCGCGTGCGCGGATCTGGGGGTCGTCCAGCGCCTGGGGCACGGAGTGCACGCGCCCGGCCGGGATGCCGGCCGCCTGCAACCGGGCGATCCACTCGTCCACCGGGCGCGTGGCGAGGAGGGCGGCGAGGCGCGGGGTGAGCGAGGCGCGCTTCTCGATCCGTCCAGCGTTGGTCGCCAGGGTGGGATCGGCCGCCAGGTCCGGGGCCTCGAGAGCGGCGCAGAAGCCGCGCCACATCGCGTCGGTGCCGACGCCGACGTTCAGGCTGCCGTCGGCGGCGGCAAACGTTTCGTAGGGCGTGATGGTCGGGTGACAGTTGCCCCGCTGTCGCGGTTCGGCGCCGGCGTTGAGCCACGCGGATGCGTGGTACGAGAGCATGCTGATCTGCCCGTCGAGCAGCGACACGTCGACCAGTTGCCCGCGACCGGTGCGCTGGCGGGCCAGCAGCGCCAGCAGCACGCCCTGCGCGGCGAGCAGGCCGGCGATCAGGTCGGCCTGGCTCGTGCCGACCTTGGTGGGCGGGCCGCCCGGCACGCCGGTGATCGACATCAGCCCACCTTCGCCCTGGGCGATGAGGTCGAAGCCGGGATCGGCGGCGCGCGGGCCCGTCTGCCCGTAACCGCTGACCGAGCAGTACACCAAGCGCGGGTACCGCTCGCGCAGCGCCTCCCAGCCGAAGCCGAGACGGGCGAGCGTGCGGGGGCGGAAATTCTCCACCAGCACGTCGGCGCGCGCGAGAACGCGGTGCAAGATGTCGACGCCGCCTGCGGTGCGCAGGTCGAGCACCATGCTCTCCTTGTTGCGGTTGACGCTCAGGTAGTAGGTGGATTCACCGCTCACGAACGGCGGGCCCCAACGGCGCGTTTCGTCGCCACCGGGCGGCTCGATCTTGAGCACGCGCGCGCCCATGTCGGCGAGCTGCATCGTGCAGGAGGGGCCGGCGAGGATGCGGGAGAGATCGGCGACCAGTATGCCATCCAGCGGCCCGCGGGCCGCGTCGTCGTCCCCGCTCACGCACCACTCCGGGTGCGGAACGTGATCGTCGGCGGCGTAATGCGCGACCCGACGCACAGCGGGAAGGCGGTGATCGAGAACAAGTGTCCCGCGGCCAGCGCCTCGCCCTGCTGGCCCGCCAGCGTCCAGGTCTCGTCGTAGACGACGCTGTCGCCGTCGGCGATGCCCCCGGCGGGATCGAACTGCACGCCGCCGACCTCGTCGAAGGTCCGGTCCTGCGCGAACCGCCAGACCTGCGTGTGCGCGGTGGAGTCGCGCACGATGAAGTCGGCGGCGTGCAGTTCGATCCCGCCGGGGGCATCGCCGACGGCGACAGCGTCGTCTACGACGAGACCTGGACG
>JBKJUD010000005.1:0-4392 GCA_046590735.1 Candidatus Eiseniibacteriota bacterium
GTCGGCTTCGCCTGGTTGATGCGCGAGCCGGTGCCGAGCACCCGGCTCGGGACCCTGGCGCTCTACGAACTCGGCGACGACATCGTCCAATTGGCGCTGCCCGGTCTGCTCATCCACTTCTTCCTGTTGTTCCCGGAGCCGCGCCCGTTTCTCGCCCGGCGGCCATGGGTGCTGGCGCTGCCGTACGTCATGCCGGTCCTGTTGTTCGTGCCGGCCACGGTGCTGCTCGCGCGCGAGGCGGCCGGCGCGCCCGGACCGCCCGGCTGGCAGAACACGCTCGGGACGCTCGGCGCGCTGGGGTTCGCGGTCTCGACGGTGGCGAGCCTCGGGTTGTTCGCCCAGAGTTTCCTCGCCACCCGGGTGGCGTGGGCGCGGCGCCGCCTGCGGGTGGCGGTGGCGGGCACGATCGCCGGAGTGGTGCCCCCGGTCGCGGTGATGGTGTGGATGACCGTGCAGCCCACCTCGGCGTCCTCGGATGCGCGCTACGCGGTGCTATCGCTGCTCTGCGTGCCGCTGGCCTTCGGCTACGCCATCATGCGCTACCAGATTCTCGACGCCCGCGTCATCGTGCGCCGCGGCGTGGCGTACTCGATCGCCACCGGGGTGCTGGTCGCGCTCTATGCGTCGCTGGTGCTGGGGCTCGGGGGCATGGTGCAGCGGATTACCGGGCGCACGTCGCTGGGATTCACCATCCTGTCGATCTGCCTGATCGCGGCGCTGGCGGCGCCGCTGCAGTCGCGCGTGCAGGCGCTGGTCGATCGCGTGTTCTTCCGCCGGCGCTACGACTACGCCGCGACGCTGCGCGGAATCAGCCACGCGCTGGCGACGCTGATGGAAGGGGAGGCACTGGCCCGGCTGGTGGTGACGCGGCTGGCGGAGGCTATGCAGCCCGAGCGCGTTGCGCTCTACATTCCCGGCGAGGGCGCCGACGTGGACGCGGTATGCACGCGTATCGCCCGTTTTCCTGCCGACGACACCTCGCTGCCCCCGACGCTGCCGCTCGCGCAGGTGCGCGCCCTGGCCCGCGCCGGCGCCCCGATCGCGCTCGAGGATCGCCACGCCAGCGAGTGGCGCGTTCCGCGGGCCGAACGCGCCGCGTGGGCGCGGATGGGCGTGGCCGTGGTCGTGCCGTGCACGTCCGAGGGGGAGGAGCCGGCGCTGCTGGTGCTCGGTCCGCGCCGCGCCGGGTCGTGGTACACACCGGACGACCTTACGCTCCTCGACACCATCGGCCAGCAGGTGGGGATGGGGCTGCTCAACACGCGGCTCTCCGACGCCCGCATCCAGGCCGCCCGGATCGATCGTGACCTCACCGTCGCCCGGGCCATCCAGCGCCACCTGCTGCCCACCCGGCTGCCGCAGCCACAGGGCCTGATGGTGGCCGCGGTGTACGAGGAAGCGGCGATCGTCGGCGGCGATTTCTACGATGCCGTCGAGCGCGACGATGGCCGGCTGGCCCTCGCGCTGGCCGATGTCAGCGGGCATGGTATTCCCGCGGCGCTGGTGCTGTCCGCGCTGTCGCCGGCCATCGCCTCCGGCCTGCGCGGCCCGCACACCCCCGCGGAAATCCTCACCGCTCTCACCGCGCACGTCGCCGCCCTCGACCAGCCCGATCGGTTCGTCGCGTGCGCCATCGCCACCTTCGCCCACGACAGCCGGGCGCTGACGGTGTCGGTGGCGGGGATGCCCTCGCCGCTGCTGCTGCGCGCCACCGGGGAGATCGTGCGCTTCGAATCCAGCGGGCCGCCGCTGGGCTGCCTGGCGCACATGCAGTACGCCGAGACGACCGTGACGCTGTCCACCGGCGATCTCGTCCTGTTCGGCACCGATGGTGTCAGCGAGCAGCCCGGGCCGGAAGGTCTGTACGGCGAGGAGCGATTGCTCGCCGTGCTGGCCCGCGTGCGCAGCCAGCCAGTGGCCGCGGTGCTCGCCGCGATCCAGGACGACGTGCGCAATTACGGGGGCGGCGTGATGGAAGACGACCTGACGATGGTGGCCTTGGCGGTGTCCCCCGCACCGGTGCCGGCGACAGTGGGGAGCCTGCCGGCCGTGCCGGCCGGTTGACGAGGTTGCAAGTGCGGTTGTAGGTTGCCGTCATCCGCCCTCCGGCGGCTCATCGGAAATGCCCTTCCCTGGATATCGTGATTCGCTGGAGGCGTGTGTGCGCGTGATCCTCGCTCGTTGCCTTGCCCTGTGCCTGGGAGTGACCGCCGTCCTGTCGGCGGGCCGCGCCGGCGCCAGTACCACCCGTGTGCACTCTCTCGGCGGCCTGCCTGACATGCTCGAGGACGTGGTCAACGTCTACGAGTACCCCGCCCTTCTCACCCGCTATCCCAACCTCGGTCTCGCCGACCTCGGGCGGGTCGTGGCCCCGGAAACCTACGGCACACTTGGCAACTTGCGTCTCACCGGCCGCTCGATCGGCGGACTGGTGCGCTACCACGGGGTGCCGGCGCTGGGGGTGAACGGGCTGGTGCTGGGCCGCGAGGTGCGGGAGGAATTCGCGCCCGATCCGGTGCCCGCCCCGGGCGATGGCGTGGAACTGCTCTACGGCCGCTCGCTGGGCGAGCGCTCGAGCGTCGGGCTGCGTGGCTACTTCGCGGGGTCGAGCGCGCAGTACGAGGAGATCGGCCGCCGCGGGCTGTCGCGGCGCGAGGCCTCGATCCGCAAGCTCACGCTCGGCGTGGGACGCGACCTCGGCTCCGATTCGCGGCTCGATCTCGCGGTGAGCGCCGGCAGCCGCAGCTTCCGCGCCGACACGTCCTCGGCGCTGGGCACCTACACGGCGGCCCTGGCCCGCGCCGGCCGGGCACCGTGGACGGCGCGCGGCCGCCTCGAGAGCCGCCTGGCGCCCGACGTCACGCTGCGCGCCTACTACGGCTACGCGCGCGACGACTTCAGCTACACGCTTGCCGAGACGCGCTCCGGCGCCGCCGAGTCCTCCCGCAGCGAGCGCCCGGTGTGGCGCGAGGACCTTGGCGTCTCGCTCACGCTGGAGGCCAACGAGAACTACACGCTTTTCGTCGGCGCGGCCTACGATACCGAGCACCGGCAGTCCCGGACCTTCCACGCCGACACCCTCGTCACCGACTCGCCGTCCACCTGGACCGAGTCGCCCGTGCTCGTCGCCGGGGGAGAAATTCGCCTGTGGCCGTGGCTCTCCGTGCGCACAGCGGCCCGCAAGCCGTATACACTGAATGAGCGCGATTCCACCAACGCCGACCCGTACTGCGGCTGCGTCCCGCTGCACGTGCGCAGCGTCTCGTTCCCGACCTTCTTTTCGCTGGGCGCGCAGGTGCGCGTGGACGCGCTCGATCTCGACGTGCAACTCAACGAACGCACCCCGTTCGTGATGGGATTCTTCGCCAGCGGCGCGCCGGTGGTCCCGGTCATCGGCGTGTCGGCCACTTATCACTTCGACAGCGGACCTCGCCGGTCCCGCGGTCGACGCTCATCCCCATAACAAGGAGAGACTCCCCATGCGTCGTGGATTCCGCTTTCTCGTCTCCGCCTCCCTGCTGCCGGGCGCGTGCCTCGCCGGCGTGTTCGCTGTCGCCGACGCGGCGCCGCGCACGCTGACCCGCAACTACGAGCCCGTCGTGATCACCGGCGCGCAGATGCCCGGCGACAACGGCGTCGACGTCACCAAATTCGTCGTCTACCGCTACATCGAGTCGAGCAACACCTGGACGCAGATTCCCTTCCAGCTCGATGAGCGCACCTCCAGCGGCAGCTACTTCTCGAGCGACGACGGAGTGTGGGACAGCAACGACGAACTGTGCTTCCTCGCCCTCGATGCCGGTGACATGGCGCCGCCGACCGGGTGGCCCAGCGGCGTCAACCAGACGGTGCGCGACGAGGTCAAGGTGACCGATCCCATCAGCGGCAAGCTGGCCTGGGCCTACGTGTTCACCGCCCCCAGCGTGACGCCGGTGGCGACGCAGTACGTCAGCTTCAGCGGCACCGCCACCAACCAGACCACCGGCAAGAACGCCGCCGGCGCCACGAACTACGTGATCGACTTCGTCGACGGCGCCCCGCAGACGCAGAGCGTGATGGCCATCGGCACCGCCAACGGGGGCGACGGCACCGACCTCGTCGACCGTGGCAAGACGCGCGCGCACATCGCCTTCCTGTGGTACACGGAGGACGATGTCTCCGGCACCATCGCCGGCAGCAAGCTGGGCCCGATCCGGCTCATCGAACGCGTCACCGGCACGCTCACCGGTTTCAACGCGCTCGACGCCACCGCGTTCTACTACAGCAATTTCATCCGCACCGCGACCACCATCATCTCGAACTTCTTCTCGCTGAGCGAGCTGCGCTACAGCGTCGACTTCAGCAGCGCGACCGGGCTCGTGCACTACGACGACCACGGCGCGGCCGGCCTCA
>JBKJUD010000034.1:0-2831 GCA_046590735.1 Candidatus Eiseniibacteriota bacterium
CAGGAGTCCGAGGCCGAGGACCGCGAGGACCTGCTCGACCTGCTCAACCGCGCCACCCGTCGCGAGGTCATCGCCCTGATGGCCTACGCCGAGGACCAGGCCGGCGGGCTCATGAACCCGCGCTTTGCCCGCGTGCGGCCGGAAATGACGGTGGACGCGGCGATCAGCTACTTACGCCGCCAGACGCTCGAATACCTCGAGACGATCTATTACATCTACGTCCTCGACGAGCAGCAGCGGCTGCTCGGCGTGGTGTCGTTCCGCGAGTTGTTCGCCGCCTCGCCGTCGAAGTTGGTGCAGGACGTGATGGCCACCGATGTCGAGACGGTGACCGACGACCTCGACCAGGAATCGGTCAGCCGCATCTTCGCCGAGCACGACCTGCTGGCCATGCCGGTGCTCGACGCCGACGGGCGGATGAAGGGTATCGTCACCGTCGACGACATCGTCGACGTGGTCGAGGAAGAGGCCACCGAGGACATCCAGAAACTCGGAGGGATGGAAGCGCTCGACGCCCCGTATCTGGAGACCGGGTTCTGGGCCCTCATCCAGAAGCGGGTGGGCTGGCTGACCGCGCTGTTTCTCTCCGAGATGCTCACCACCTCCGCGATGGGCCGCTTCCAGAACGAGATCGAGCGCTTCTCGACGCTGGCGCTGTTCGTGCCGTTGATCGTCTCCAGCGGCGGCAACTCGGGCTCGCAGGCCTCGACGCTGGTGATCCGCGCGATGGCGCTGGGCCAGGTGCGGCTGCGGGACTGGTGGCGGGTGATGCGGCGCGAGGTGATGTCGGGGCTGTGCCTGGGCACCATCCTCGGGACGATCGGCCTGCTGCGGATCCTGACGTGGCAGCATTTCTTCCACAGCTATGAGTACCCCGTGCGGGTGGCGTTGACGGTGGGCATCTCGCTGATCGGCGTGGTGTTGAGCGGCACCACCGCCGGCTCGTTGCTGCCGTTCATTCTCCGGCGCCTGGGATTCGACCCGGCGAGCGCCTCGGCGCCGTTCGTCGCCACGCTGGTGGACGTGTCCGGCATCGTGATCTACTTCGAGGTGGCGCATTACATGCTACGCGGGGTCCTGCACTAAGTCATTTGATTCTAATCTGTTACGATGCGTTCGCGAGAGCCGGGCGGGCTCGCCGCACAATTCGGCAAATTATTCGCGGCCCCGGGAACTTCCCCCCGGGCACCCTAGTTTTGTCCGCGGCAGGTGCACGAGTGTCGCCTCAGGGCGATCACTTCGGCGCTCACGTTCAGAGAGGGGGAACGGGGGTGCCATGTGTACCTGTCTTTTTCTTTTCCCCTCGGGCCCCTCGCCGCGGCTGGCCGGCGCTCAGAACCGCGTCACGCCCGTGAAGCGGAAGCCGCGCACCCGCATCGCCGGCGTCACGACGCCGGAGGTGAGCACCGCGTCGCGGCCCACCAGGTCGGCGCGGGCCAGCGTGTCCAGCACGCTCATGTTGTAGCGCAGGTTGCGCACCCCGCCCACCACCCGTCCGTCCTCGATCCAGAAGGTGCCATCGCGGGTCATGCCGGTGATGATCGTGCGCAGCGGATCGACCACGCGGTTGTACCAGAAGCGGGTAACGAGGATGCCGCGCGCGGTGGCCGCGATCATCTCCTCGAGCGTGCTGTCGCCGGTCGCCACCACCAGGTCGCTGGCCATCGGTCCGTGGACGTTGGGCTGGAGCAGCGCGTGCCCAGTGCTGGCGACTCCGGCCGCCGCCGCTGTCTGGGTGTCGTGCGTGACGCCGCAGCCGATGCCGCGCTCGAGCAGGGCCACGCGCTGGCGCGGCACGCCTTCCATGTCGAAGGGTGTCCCCACAGACAGCGGGTGGAAGGCGTCGTCGGCGAGGCTGATGCGCGTGCCGGCGATGTGCTCGCCCATGCGCCCCGAGAGAAAGCTGCGGCCCTCGGCGAAGGCCTCGGCGCTGAATCCCAGGTACGGCAGGAAGGCGACCAGTTCCGCCACCGCGTTGGGCTCGAGGACGACGTCGTACTCGCCGGCCGGCACCTCTCGCGGATCCTGTGAGTCGAGCGCCTTGCGCAGCACGCGCTCGCCGGTGCCGGCGGGATCGAGCCCGGCGGCATTGCGGACCTGCTGCTCGCCCCACCCGCTACTGTCCGGCCCGGTGAGGGTGAGCGACAGGGCGCCGGAGGCCCCGCGGTGGTACGCGAAGCCGCCGCGCGAGTTGGCGACCGCGAGCGCCTGCATCACGCGGGAGACGGTGCCTGCGGCGGTGAACCCGGCGCGCGCGGCCGGCGCGATCAGCGCCGCAGCATGGGCGGCGCGTTCCACGGGGCCCAGCGCCAGCGTCGCGGCGGCCAGCGCCGGCAGCTCGCGCGCCGTGGCGGGCGCGGCCATGGGCGCACGCGTGGGGTTCGCCGGCATCACCGCAGCTGCCTCGCGCGCCCGCGCCAGCAGCGCCGCGCAGGCGCCGGGGTCGAGGATGTTGCCGGTGGCGCTGCCCACCCGGCCGTCGCGCACCACACGCACCGCCAGCGAATGGTCGGCGGCCGAGACGTTCTGGTGGATCTCATTGTTGGCGAAGCGGGTCAGCGCGTGGTCCTCGCCCACCAGCACGACCTCGATCTCCTCACCGGGTTCCGCGCGGTCGACGATGCCGGCCGCGAGCGCGTGAGCGGCGTCCGCATCGGCGAGCGGATCCGTCGCCACGCGGGTCTCCGCGACGCCGCCGATCTCGGGGTTATCCGCCATACCCCACCCCCACCTGCACGCCGCGGAAGCGCGCCGGCGCGGCGCCCTGCGCGGTGCGCCCGACTTGCATCGGCTGGCCCTTGCCGCAGTTCGGCGTGCCCCAGATGCGCCAG
>JBKJUD010000099.1:0-9957 GCA_046590735.1 Candidatus Eiseniibacteriota bacterium
GTAGAACTGGCTGTAGAAGCCGCGCACATCCTCGAGCGTGGCGGCATCGAGGTCGGGCATGAAGCCGATCACCGGCCAGTGATAGCAGAACTGCGAGGGAAAGCTCAGCGCCAGCAACCGTTCCAGCCAGATGCCGTAGGGCTGGTTGTCCACGCGCCAGCGGCGCTCGTTCTTGACGACGTCGCGCTGGCCGTCGAAGGCTTCCTGGGTGAGCGCGGGCAGCAGGAATCCCATGCGGTCGGACTCGAGCCACAGGCCCAGCTCGAGATAGCGGGCGGGCAAGGTCTCGTAATAGTTCGTCTTGTCGAACCAGGTGGAGCCGTTGGCGCTGCCGCCGGCCTGTTCGACATACGCGAAGTGCTGCTCGTCGCCCACGTGCTCGCTGCCCTGGAAGAGCATGTGCTCGAACAGGTGGGCGAATCCGGTCCGGCCCTGCACCTCGTCCTTCGATCCGACATGATAGGTCACGTTTACCGCGACCAGGGGCACGCTGCGATCCTCGGAGAGGACGACGGTGAGGCCGTTGGCGAGCTGGTACTGGTCGCAGGCGACGCCGACCGGCGAACGCCCGAGCATGGGCCCGGGCGATGAATTCGGCATTGAGAGGATCTCCACGTCCGGCGCGCGACATGCGGCCTCCGACGAAGCGCGCATCATAGCCACGCGCGCGGGGCGAGTCCACCCGCGGCGAAGCCCGGCCGCCGTCCCGGGGTTCCTCCGGCGCCGGCGCGGCGCGCGTGGGAACGATGCCCCGACGGCTCCGCTTCCGCTTGACCGTACCCCGGTGCGTTTGCTACACTTATGCTCGACTGTCGCATTCTGGAATCGCCCGCGCACTCCCCGTTCTGCGGCGTTCCTGCAACTCCCTCCCCACCCGCCTCCTCCAAGGACCCGCACCCGGGGAGTCACGGCGCCGCGCGAGCCTCGCGCACGCGCCATCCGCGCACGTTCCGTCACCCATGAGCCCACAGACCGCCGCATGAACCGTTTACTCTCAGCGCTCTGCCTGGCCGGGATTGCCGCCGCCGCTTGGACGGCGCCCGCCCGCGCCCTGATCCGCTACGACTTCGAGGAGCGATTCTTCGTGGATCGCCCCCAGACCGTGGCGGACCGCTGCATCGTGCGCCGCGACTCCACCTATCACCTGTTCTATACCGCGGGGCCGGTCGGCGTCTTCACGCCCTCCCTGCAGACCAGCTTCGGCCACGCCACCAGCCGCGACCTCGTGCACTGGACGATCCAGCCCGCCGTCCTGCCCACCGTGCCCGGCACCTGGGAATCGATGGCCCACTGGGCCCCGATGATTCTCGAGAAGCCCGCCGGCACCTACAACATGCTCTACACGGGCGTCGACTCGAACAACGTCCAGCAGATCGGCCTCGCCACCTCGACGGACCTCTACTCCTGGACACGCTCGCCCGCCAATCCCGTGTTCCACACCGACGGCGCATGGTCCGACTGGACGCCACAGGGCTACTGCAATTGCCGCGACCCCTTCGTGTGGCAGGACGGCGACACGCTCCGCATGCTGGTCACCGCGGTCACGCAGTACGGCCAGGGCGCGGTGGGCCTGGCGGCGAGCACCAACTTCACGGACTGGGTCGACCAGGGACCGGTGGCCCAGATGCCCTCAGGTCCCACTTCCTGGCACCAGATGGAAGCGCCGCTGGTCACCCAGTTCGGCGGCCGGTGGCAGCTCTATTACGGCGAGACCGAGAAGCTCGGGGTGCGCTGGGTGTCGGCGCCCAGCTTCCGCGGACCGTGGGACCTGACCACCCCGGCGCTGCTGGACTACGGCGCCGCCGGGGAACTCCTGACGGTCAACGACAGCCTGTTCTTCCACCGCCACACCAGCTACGAGGATGGCGACACCTCGCGGACGGTGGTCCGCGTCGACCCGATCGCGCTGCTCGGCGATTCGCCGATGGTGGTGTCGGACCGGCTGCTGCCGCGGGCCTGGTCGGTCTCGGGCTCGGCGTTCGACTCGCAACCGTGCTTCGGCGACAACACCGCCCTGCGCGGCGCCGGCCACTGCAACCTACAGGGCAGTGGCTGGATCGGCACCGGGGACGACTATCCGGGTCCTTTGGTCGGCGGGGCGCCCGGCGCGGCGCAGAGCAACACGCTGACCGGCGAGATGGTCTCGCCGGAGTTCGTCATCGCGGGCGACAGCCTCGCCGCGCTGGTGGGCGGCGGCAACAAGCCCGACTCCGTGTACCTCGCCGTGTGCGACGCATGCACGGACTCGGTCCTGTTCCGCGCCACCGGGTCGAACAGCGAGGCGATGGCGGCGGTCCAGTGGCCGGTGCGCGCGTTGCGTGGCCAGCGCGCCTACCTGCGCATCGCCGACCACGCCACCGGGACGTGGGGTCACATCAACTGCGACGAGATCCGTGAGGTTGCCTCCACCGCGCCGCCGGTGCCCACGCCCAGCCTGCTGTTGCTCGCACCACTCGGCGGCACCAGCATCACCGTGAATACCGCCACCACCATCCGCTGGCGACCCACCGACGTGGACCCCAGCGCGCGCGTGAGCATCTACCTCTCCCAGGACAAGGGCGCCACGTACCCGGTCCTGGTGGGCACCGCCAATCCCGGAGACAGTTCGTACGTGTGGACGGTGAACGTGGCGGGCGGCTCGCTGGTGCGCCTGAAATTGGTAGCGCGCTCCCCCGCCGGCATCACCTGCTGTGACCGCAACACCAGCGACGTGTCGGTCCTGATGATCGCCATCCAGAACGTCAGCGTGTGCAACGTGACCGACACCACGGCGCTGATCTTCTGGACCACCATCGCCCCCGCCGACGGCGCGGTGGAGATCGGGACGACGCCGCTGCTCGGCTCGCGCTTCGTGCAGCCGCCGGGGGACCTGACCACGCTGCACTTCGTCGCGCTGCAGGGCCTGCAGGCGCGGCAGACTTACTACTTCCGCGTCTCCTCGCTGGGTGAGGTCAGTGACAACGGCGGGGCACTCTATTCGTTCACGACTGCGCAGCGGGTCACCGGGCAGATCTATCGGCTGCGCGGCACCGTGACCCAGGACGGCGTGGGGTTCGCCAACGTCGCGGTCCTTGCCACGCTCAAGCGCGCGGGGGTCACGGCCTACCCGTTGATCGTGAGCAGCACCGCGACGGGATTCTGGAGCGTCGACCTGGGCAACGCGCGCGATCCGCTCACCGGGATCGCGCTGCGCGCGCAGGCCGGCGACTCGGTGCGGGTGGTGCTGCTGCAGGACGCCTCGGAGAAGATGGTGCTCGATCCAGTGATCATCACCGGCGTCTCGCCGCAATCCCAGGGACTGGTGGAACTGGTGACCGGGGTCGAGACGCCTCCCGCGCCGGACGCGACCTGGCTCCTCTCGGCCATCCGGGTGAGCCCGCTGCCGGCGCCAGGCGGGGTTGTCACCCTCTCGTTCCGCCTGGCGTACCCGGCGACGGTGGCGGTGCGCATCCTCGATGTCGGCGGGCGCGAGGTGCGGCGCATGGATCTCGGGGCGCAGGCGGCGGGCGCCGCGCGGGCCCGCTGGGACGGGCACGACGCGCAGGGGCGCGCGGCGCCCTCCGGCATCTACTTCGCGGACATCACGGCCGGCACGCCGCGCGCCGCGCAACGTGCGCGAATCGTGGTGGTGCGCTAGCCGTCGGCCCTACAACTTCCGGACGACTTCCTCGGCGAGTTGGATCGTGGTGGCCGAGCCGCCCATGTCGTGCGTGCGCACCGTGCCCACCCGGATCACCGACTCGACCGCGTCCTCGAGGCGCTTGGCCTGCCGCGTCTCGCCGAGGAACTCGAGCATCAGCTTGACGCTCAGCAGCATCGCGATCGGGTTGACGATGCGCTGGCCGCCGATCTCCGGCGCCGAGCCGTGCGTCGGTTCGAACAGGCCCCAGTTGTCGCCCAGGTTGGCGCTCGGCGCGAAGCCCAGGCCGCCGACCATCTGCGCGCAGATGTCGCTGACGATGTCGCCGTATTCGTTGGCGGCGACGATGACGTCGAAGTGCAGCGGGTTGCGCATCAGGTGCATGCACGCGGTGTCGATGTTGCGCTCCTCGAACTCGATCTCGGGAAACTGCGACGCCACCTCGCGCGCCACGCGCACCATCAGCCCGCCGGTCTCGCGCAGCACGTTCGCCTTCTCGATCAGCGTGACGCGCTTGCGCCCGCGCGCCCGCGCGAATTCGAACGCCTTGGTGACGATGCGGTGCGCCGCCGGCTCGGTGACCACGCGCACCGTCATCGCCATCTGCTCGCGTGGCACCGCGGCGAAGCGCGCCGCGCGCGCGGAGTGTGACGCCATCGCGTCGAAGACGTCGTCGGGCACCGGGTGGAACTCGATGCCGCTGTAGAGGCCCTCGCTGTTCTCGCGGAAAATCACGATGTCGAGGCCCTCGGCGTAGTTGCGCGCGCCGGGATAGCCCTTGCACGGACGGATGTTCGTCCACAGGTGGAATTCCTGGCGCAGGCGCACGATCGGGCTGTGGTATACGAGCCCCTTGCCCTGCAATTCGGGCGCGAGTTCCTTGGCCGCTTCCTGCTTCGGCTTGGAGGTCACGGCGCCGAACAGCGCGGCGCTCGAATTCTTCAGCAGGTCCACGGTGCGCGGCGGCAGCGCGTCGCCTTCCTTGCACCAGAATTCCCATCCGATGTCGCCGTACACGCGCTCGTGGTCGAACCGCAACTTGGCGAGGACGATCTCGGCCGCCTCCATGACATCCTGGCCGACTCCATCTCCGGGGAGACAGGCAATGGTGAAGCGCGCCACGGGGAAAACTCCTTCTGCTGATAGGTCGAGAGGGACAACGGCCCGCGGCGCCGGCGCTCCCGCCGGCGCGGCGCGGGACGCCTAGTAGGCGGCGAGTTCCTGCATCGCGGCGAGGATGCCGCTGACCTGCGGGAGGGTGACCTCCTCGAGGTGCGGGTGATAGCCGACCGGCGCGTCGAGCGCGGCCACCCGGCGCACCGGGCCATCGAGGTATTCGAACACTTCGTTGCTAATGCGCGCGGCGATCTCGGCGCCGAAGCCGGAGGTGAGCACGTCCTCGTGCACGATCAGCGCCTTGCCGGTCTTGCGCACCGACGCGTAGATCGCCTCGTAGTCGCACGGCGCCACCGTGCGCAGGTCGAGGATCTCGCACTCGATGCCCTGCTCGGCCGCCTCGCTCGCCGCCAGCACGCTGCGCCGCACGGTGGCGCCCCAGGTGATGACGGTGAGGTCGTCGCCCGGCCGCACCACTGCGGCCTTGCCGAAGGGCACCATGTAATCGGCGCCCGGGTACGTGCCCTTGGCGTAGGGCTGGCGATAGAGGTGCTTGTGCTCGAGGAACAGCACCGGGTCCTCGCAGCGGATCGCCGTGCGCAGCAGGCCGTTGGCATCGAGCGCGTTGGATGGAATCACGACGCGCAGGCCGGGACAGTGCGTGAAGATGCTTTCGCCGCACTGGCTGTGATACGGCGCGCCGCCCTTGAGATAGCCGCCGTAGGCCACGCGGATCACCACCGGCGAGGCGAAGGCGTTGTTGGAGCGCCAGCGCATGTAGCCCAGCTCGTTGCGGATCTGCATGAACGCCGGCCAGATGTAGTCGAAGAACTGGATCTCGACCACCGGCTTGAGCCCGCGTGTGGCCATGCCGATGGCGCGGCCGACGATATTCGCCTCGGCCAGCGGCGAGTTGAACACGCGCCGCCCGCCGAAGCGCTTCTGCAAACCGTGCGTCAGCTTGAACACGCCGCCCTTGCCGGAGAGCTCCTCGAGCACGTCCTCGCGCGAGGCGTCGGCGACGTCCTCGCCGAACATCAGGATGCGCGGATCGCGGGTCATCTCGTCGCGCAGGCACCAATTGATCAGCGTGACCATGGTCTCGCCCTGGCCGGTGACGGCGCCCTCGGGCAACGGGCGGACGAACGCGTCGCCGGTGGGATCGACATCCGGCGAGTAGACGAAGTCCATCGCGGTGCTGCCGGCCGGCTTGACGGCATCCTGCGCGACCTTCGTGGCGGCGCTGATCTCGGCGTCGATCGCGGCGTGCAACTCGGTGCGCCGCTGCTCGCGGAGCACGCCTTCCTCGACCAGCCACTCCCCCATGACCCGGATGCAGTCCCCGGCCTGCTCGGCCTCGCGCTCCGCCTTGGTCTTGTAGCTGCTCTCGTCGTCGGACATCGAGTGCGCGTAGGGCCGGGTGACCGTGGCATGCAGCAGCACGGGGCCGGCGGTGCGGCCGCGCAGGACCTTCATCGCCCGCGCCACCGCGTCCCACGATTCGAGGGCATCGGTGCCATCGCAGGTGATCGTGGTCAGGCCGGGCATCGTGCCGATCGCCCTGGAGATGCTGCCGCCCGGCGTCTGCACTTCCACCGGCACGCTGATCGCGTAGCCGTTGTCCTCGACCAGGAACAGCACCGGCAGCTTGTTCACGCAGGCGGTGGTGATCGCCTCCCAGAACTCGCCCTGGCTGGTGGTGCCGTCGCCGATGCTGACGTAGGTGACCTCGTCGCCGAAGTGGTCCGGGGCGTCGTGGAGCGCGTCGTCGCCTGCCTTGTACCGCCCGGCCTCGGCGCAGCCGACGGCCTGCAGCAACTGCGTCCCGGTCGGACTGGACTGCGAGACGATGTTCAGCCCCTTGTGGCCCCAGTGCGAGGGCATCTGGCGGCCGCCGGAGTTGGGATCGGCCACCGCCCCGGTCGCTTCCATCAGGACTTCAGCTGCGGTCATCCCCAGCGCCGTGCACAGCGCGCGGTCGCGATAGTAGGGAAAGAACCAGTCGTGGCCGCCGGTCATCTGCATGCCGCAGGCGGTCAGGATGGCCTCGTGGCCCGCCCCGGAAATCTGGAAGTAGATGAGGTCCTGCTTCTTGAGGCGGATTTCCTCGTCGTCGAGCTTCCGCGACAGCAGCATGTTGCGGTAGAAGGCGATGAGGGTCTCGGGGCTGAGCCCGAGTTGCGCGGCGCGCTCCAAGCGGCGAGCCGCGGGGGTGGCCTTGCGGTTCACGCAGGGGCTCCAACCGGACGATGTTGAGGACAGCGTTGTGACGTCGCAGCGTACCGCACAGGCGGCCGGGGTGTCCACGACCGCCCACCCGGTTGGGGGGAGTCCGCATCGGGGGATACCAGCCGGCCCCGGCGGCGCCCGGACGGCGCTAGCGCACCGGCAACACGTCTGCGTTCAGCGACCAGTCGTACTCGAGGTACTGGACCGGCAAGGCGGGGCCGCGCAGGCGACGGGCGGTGGCGGGATCGGCAAGGTAGTAGGCGACGTAGGCCTGGAGCGACGGCGCGCCGCCCGGCACCGCGGCAGGCGGGCTGGCGAGGAAGTCGGCGTGGTACCAGTCGAAGATCGACGACAGCCAGAGCACCCCAGCCGTCGAGTCGACGCGGACGTTGCCCGGGTCGTTGATGAACAGCCGCGCCGCAGTGTCGAGGCGGGTCTCGAGGTCCGCGCCGGTGAAGGGCGCCGGCTTGAGGATGGGGCAGCTGGTGGCCCCGCAGTTGATCGTGAAGTGAATGCGCGGTTCCCCGAAACCCTTGCGGATGACCGCGCCCTCGAGTTCGTTCAGCGAGTACAGCCGGCCGCCAGCGTCGTGCTCGACGCGGGTGAAGAAGACGTCGGTGCCTTCCTCGCGCACGCTGCGCGCCGGCCAGCTGCGCGCCACTCCGGCGAGCACGAACAGGTTGTAGGCATTGATCCAGTAGGCGAGGCTATCGGCGCGGGTGGGAAACAGCGTGGGGGCCGACGCCGGACTGGCAGCGGCGAAATCGGCGAGGGAGGCGGCGAGCTGCGGGTCGGACTTCAACCGCTCGTAGGCGACGTGCCCGGCGGGGTCGACGGATGATTGCAGCAGCGCGGCATAGTGCGTGTAGGAGAATGTCGGGCGCGGAGCGCGCTTGGTCATCCCGGGCGCGGCGCAGGCGGCCAGGGCGGCGGACAGCGAGAGAACGGCGACGAGCGGTGGGGCGCGCGTCAGCAGACGCACGAATCGTCCGGCGACGCCATGCGGTGCTCGGGCTGGGCGACCGGCGCGAGCCCCTGCGCCAGCGGCGAGCAGGCCTCGGCGAGGGACGCGGGGGTCGCCAAGCGCGGATCGTAACTCACGGAAATGAGCCCGCGGCCGTCGATCGACGGCGTCACCCAGGCGCTGAGCACCCCAGGTACGGCGCGCAGCAGCGTCTCGATCGCGGGCGCGGAGCCTCGCTCCAGGCGCGCAACACGGGCGGCCCAGTAGGCGGGGCCGCGGAGGGCATTGGCATGCTGGGTGATCCAGTCACGCACCAAGCGCACTAGGTTCATCACATCGACATCCATCTCGTCTGAGAGCAGCCTGGCCACACGGGCCCGTGGGACTCATGGCGAATCTCGCCGGTCCCCCGCATTCGGCCCGCGCGTGCCGCGCCCGGGGCGAAGCATCACAGGGTTCGACGCGGGGGGAGAGGAAGACGCTGCATCAGTTGGAGCAGGATGGCCGCGCGTGGATCGCACCTCACGCGGCCATCCCTCTCGAAAAGAGGCCCAGGAGTTTTCCGATGTTCCCGCCGACACGCATGCCGTCGAGGTCATCGCCCCGGGGTGACCAACCCTGGGGCCCAAGGGTTCGGTGGACTGTTGGGATTCCGCCACGACCGAAGTCCTGCAACGGTACCCACGGACCGAGGGTTAGCGGACAGCCACCTCGTAGGTCATGTGCAGCGATTTATGCAATGGACCACCTCCTTCCCATACGTGCTCCAATTCTAGCACGCCGCCCCGACAAAATGCCAGACGCGGAAAGGAGCGTGGGCGGGGCGTCAGCCCTTCTCGGCCACGTCGCGGGCCTGCACCCACTCCGAGGACGGGTCGGCCTGCAGGTCGAGCAGGAACTGCTTGTCGGCCTCCGACGGCGTCTGCGCGGCGTAGTAGGCCGCGTACGCCGCCTCCGCCATCGGCTCGCCGGTCGTGGTGTAGGCCTGCTGCTTGTGCAACCCGACGCCGCGATTGAACTTCACGCTGGGCGTGTACAGCGGCGGCGCGCCGGCGGGCAGCAGCGCGTTGAGCCGCTCGATCTGGCGAACGATGTCGTCGTAGTAGCACTGGCGGGCGTGCTCGTTGAGCGCGCCGCGATCCGCCTCGTGGCCCGCGCGCAATTCGTCCATCTCGAAGGGACGGCCCTTGAGGCTGCGCTCGTACGACCAGTTGGCGGAGGTCGACTGGTCGTTGCCGAACAGGTCGAGCGCCGTGGGAATCCACTTGTTGAAGTAGCGCTGCATCAGCCCGGTGGACACCACGCCGGCCTTCAGGATGCGCGCCAGGCCGGTCATCCCGGTGCCCAGGTGGAAGGATTCCTCGCGCAGCATGTAGCGCGTCGAGCGGCCCAGCGGCGCGAAGCCGGAGTGCGAGAGGCAGAGCAGCTGGTACTTGCCGTCGCGGTCGACGAACATTGTATAGGTGAAGAAGTCGAGCCAGTTGTCGACCGGGGCGTTGAAGGCGCCGAGCAGGCGCTGGTTGCCGTCCATGCCGCTGCGCCGTTCGAGCTGCCCGCGCGCGGCCTTCTCGCCGCTGGGACCGAAGTAGCGATTGAGCAGGTGGCACATCTGGTAGCCATGGCGCATTTCCTCGCGCATCACGCGGATCAGCGCGGCGCGGTCGTATTCGCTGGGCGCGTTGTACACGAGGAGCTTCTGCTGTTCGACAGAAGCGAACTCGGTGTCGCCCTGCACGACGATCAGGTCGAAGAGCTGGTCGCGCACCGAGTGTGGCACCTGCGACATGCTCTCCCACCGTGGCTGGCCGGCATAATGCCCGAAGGGAATCTCCATCCCATCGCCGCCGAAGTCGTCGAACTTCGCCTCTAACGCATACCCTTCGAGCACGCGGGGGTCGAGGTCGATGTCGGCCTGCCACTCGGTGAAGATGTCGTGCCAGTCACGCTGCAACGTGTTCATTGCGAAGAGTCCTCCGCTGCGCCGGACGCACGCCGACGGCACCGAGCC
>JBKJUD010000229.1:0-3671 GCA_046590735.1 Candidatus Eiseniibacteriota bacterium
CAGCTTTCCGTGGCCGCACTATCCTGAATCGGCCCGCAGGCAGAAGGTCACCGGCGGCGTCGTGCTCTCCGTGCACGTGACGCCCGAGGGCCTGGTGGATTCCGTGCGCGTGGTCCGCGGCCTGGCGCTGCCGGAGTTGAACGAGGAGGCCGTGCAGGTGGCGCGACGGCTGCGCTACCAGCCCGCGCGTCTCGGCGAACGACCGATCGCCTCGTGGCAAGCCTACACGGTGGCCTTCGACAAGCCGTAGCGACCCGGCCGCGGCGCACGCGCCTTGCAGCGCGTCCTGCTCGAGCGACGGTGCGGGGCACGCCGGCCGCCACGGGAGTCCGCATGCCGAGTCCCACCGACGCCGCCGGCCAAGCCGGCGAGCAGATCGCCGAGGGCCTGTTGCGCCTGCACGGCCTGGCCATCCGCGGCCGCCGCGTGCGCTGCGGGCGCGGCGAGTTCGACCTCGTCGCGCAGGACGGCGCCACGCTGGTGTTCGTCGAGGTCAAGCTGCGCCGCGGCGAGGGATTCGGCGGGGCGATCTCGGCGATCGACGCGGCCAAGCGCCGGCGCCTGATCCAGAGCGCCTGGATGTTCCTGCAACGGCTCCCCGAGCCGTGGCCCCCGGTGCGCTTCGACGTGGTGTGCATCACGTGGCGGCCCGCCGCCGGCAGCGCCCGCGCCGAGCATCTGCGCGACGCCTTCCGCGCCGACCCCGCATGAGCGAGGGCGGACGCCGCGCAGGCGCCCGCCCCCCGAGCCTCACACGCGGCGCCCGCGCTGCGCCGTCAGCGCGTCGCGCGCCGCCGCGGGCGCACGACCGCCACCGCCAGCAGCATCCCGCCCAGCACCACCACAATCGTCGCGCCCGGCGGCACGTCCTTCGTCGCCGACAGCCACAATCCGATCACGCTGGCGGCCAGCCCCATCAGCGAGCCGAACGCGAGCCGCGTGCTCACCTTGTCCGCCACCAGCTTGGCGGACACCGCCGGCACGATCAGGAACGAGAACACCAGCAGCACGCCGACCACGCCCACCGAGTTGGTCACCACCACGCCGAAGACGACGTAGAACAGGAAGTCCCACAGCCGGACGCGCATGCCGCGTCGCGCCGCCTCCGCCGGGTTCTCCGAGATCAGCAAAAACTGCCGCCGGAAGCTCCAGTGCACCACCGCCACCGCCGCGTAGAGCACCGCGATGCGCACGACATCATGCGGCCCCACCGCCAGCAGGTTGCCCACCAGGATGTCCTTGATGTCCTCGGCGCCGTGCGGGCTCGAGTTGAGCACCAGCACCGCCGCCGCCGCGCTCACCGCGTAGACGATGCCGATGATCGCCTCGTGCGGCACCCGCCGCGACTCCGAGCGGGTGAGCGCGAACACCGCCGCGCCGAGCACCGCGAACCCCAGCGCGAATACGTAGCTGAGCGCGGTGTGCTCGTACCCCAGCACCGTCGCCACCGCCGCCCCCAGCGCCGCCAACTGCGCCAGGGACAGGTCGACGAAGATCACCTCGCGCTCCACCACATGCAACCCGAGATAGGCGTGCGAGACCACCACGAGCACGGTGGCCAGGAAGGGCCACAGCAGCAACGACAGGAGGGGACTCATGCGCTATGTGCCCCCCATTGCCTTCGCCAGAAGCTGCAGCTGCCGGTCGACGAGGTCGCTGTAGGTCCTCATGCCCGCGCTCGCGTCCACCGAGGGCGGCAACACCACCAGCGGCACGCCCGAATTGGCGGCGATGCGTGCCGACAGCCTGCGGTCGAAGTACGGTTCGACGATCAGCACGCGCACACGCTGCGCCTTCATCTTCGCGATCAGATGCGCCGTGTGCGCGACGCTCGGGGGAATTCCGGGCCTCACCTCCACGTAGTCGATCACGACGAGGCCGAACTCCCGGGCGAAGTACGGCCACGAATTGTGGTAGGTCACCACGTTCGCCCCGTACAGCCCGATGCGCTTGGCGGTGGCCATCCAGCGCGACTTGTTCGCCGCCATGTGCTGCGCGAACGCCGTCGCGCCCGCCTTGTACGCGCCCGCGCCTGCCGGGTCCACCTGCGCGAACTTGCCGGCGATGGCCTGCGCCATCAGCACCGCGTTGTCCGTGGAGAGCCAGAAGTGCGGGTTGCCGAAGGGGTGCACGTCGCCCTTCGAGCGGTCCACCGTCCCGGTGGGCACCTCGAGGATCCGTACCCCCGAGGACACGTCGAGAAAGCCCGCGCCGCCGGGAAGGATCTTCGCGTTCCGGGCGTTGTTGAGCAGCGGCGGCACCCAGCCCACCTCGAGTTCGCGGCCGACCTGGATGAACACATCGGCTTTTGCCAGCTTGAGCACGAACGACGGCTTGGCATCGACGTGGTGCGGATCCTCGTAACCACGCGCCATGAAGTCCACCCGGACGCGCGCCCCGCCGACCTCGCGGGCGATCGCAGCAAGGTCCTCCGTGGTGGTGACGACGCGCAGGGTCGCGTGCGCCGCCGTCGCGACGCAGGCGGCGCCGACAAGGGCAAGGAGCAGGAGCGTGGCGCGGCGAACCGCCCGCTGTCCCGACGCGAATGCTGTCATGAAGCCTCCTTCATGTGTGCGGGGGGCGCAGCTAGAACGGGTGCGCGCCATGCGGCCCGATATTGAACGTGATCTTCAGGAAATGCTCCCACGCGGCATCGCCGGGTGCGTACGTGACGTGGCGCGTCTGCAGGCTGAACAGGCTGAACTCGGTCGGGGTGAAGGTGAGGTAGCCGAGCGCGCCTGTCGTCCGGCCCCCATCGGCGAGATGCTCGATCCAGTCGCCGCGCACGCCGACGTGCCAGCGTTGCGCGAGCTGATAATCGACGAAGGAGAAGCCGCCGCGCGGACGCCGCGCGTCGCCGCCCGCCGAGCCGCCGATCGCGGCATCGAGCCGGTAGACCTCGGTCTGCCAGGTCAGCGAGTGGTAGAGCGCCCGACGACGATTCTTCCAGCGCAGCAGCAGATCCGCGCCGTCCACCCGCGCTTGGTCGCCCACCGATGCAGCGGCCTCCGCCGCCGGATTGCTCGGCCCCCGCGCGACCGACACGCCCGCGTTCACGTTCCACGACTCGCTGAGATCCGCGTACACCACCAGCCGCCCCAGATACAGCAGGTCGTTCTTGCGCGTCGCGGCGCGGAAGGTGGGCGACTCGTCCGGGCTGCGCTGCACCGTGCCGGTCAGGTTGGCGTACAGCGCGAAGGGGTTCGGCACCAGCCACGAGAGTTCCGCCCCCGAGCCGCTGAGTCCCTCTTCGCCGAAGATCGCCGCGGGCGCCAGCGGCCGGTCGGCGAAGGGCGTCTCGCCGGCGTGTGTGAGGTTGAACTTCCCGAAGCCGTCGCGGAACTTGCCCAGCCGCGCCTGCAAGCCCGCGGGCAGCGTGAGGAAGGTGAGATATGCCTCCTCCATCGAGGGCGCTTCGGTGTCGTGGAATGACAGGAACACGTCGGCCCGCGTGTACGGGTCCACCACCGCCTGCAGCCCGACCTCGGCCTCCTTGAACAACACCGAGTTGGCGGGAGCGTGCGGATCGTGGCCGGCGCTGGCCTGGATCCAGCCGATCACGCTGGTGTTCGGATTCAGGACGTTGCCCTGCACTGGCGGGGCGGTGACGGCGGGCTCCACATCGGTGTCCGCCGTGGAGTCGGCGGGCGGCGCGAGAGCCTCGGCCCGCG
>JBKJUD010000252.1:0-6422 GCA_046590735.1 Candidatus Eiseniibacteriota bacterium
GCCATCTCCGCGAGCGTCGGCTACCACATTGCCGACGTGCTGGTCGATGGGGTGAGCGTGGGCGCGGTGGGCTCGTACACGTTCACCAATGTGACCGCGAATCACACCATCGACGCCAGCTTCGCCGTGGATGTCTGGACGATCACGGCGACGGCCGGCGCCAACGGCAGCATCGCGCCGAGCGGCGCGGTGGGCGTCAACAACGGCGCCAGCCAGGCCTTCGCCATCACGGCGGACGCCGGGTATCACATCGCCCAGGTGCTCGTCGATGGCGTGAGTGTCGGCGCGGTGGGCTCGTACACGTTCACCAACGTGACCGCGAACCACACCATCGATGCCAGCTTCGCCGTGGACATCTGGACGATCACGGCGACGGCGGATGCCCACGGGACCATCGCCCCGGCCGGCGCCGTCGTGGTGACCCATGGCGCCGACCAGGCATTCTCCCTGTCAGCGGACGCCGGCTACCACATTGCCGATGTACTGGTCGACGGCGCCAGCGTTGGCGCGGTGAGCAGCTACACGTTCACCAACGTGACGGGGGATCACACCCTCGCGCTCAGCACGGCCATCGACACCTGGACGATCACCGCGACTGCAGGCCCCGACGGCAGCATCACGCCGAGCGGCGTGGTCAGCGTCACCCACGGCGACGACCAGGCATTCGCGATCGCCGCGGATGGCGGATTTCACATCCTCGATGTCCTCGTGGACGGCGCCAGCGTCGGCGCGGTGGGCAGCTACACGTTCACCAACGTGACGGCGGATCATACCCTCGATGCCTCGTTCGCGGCGGACCCGGTGGGCGTGTACACCGCGTCACTCCCGAAGCCGACGAAGCTCTCGGTGGTCAGTGCGCTGCCGAACCCGTTCTCACGCACGACGGACCTCGTCATCGGTTCTCCGGTGGCGCAGCGGCTGCGCGTGTCGGTGTGGGACACCAAGGGCCGCCTGGTGGCAAACATTGCCGCGAAGCCGGTGGGCGTCGGCTACACCAGCGTCCGCTGGGACGGCAAGGGTGCAGCAGGCAACGCGGTGGCAGGCGGCGTGTATGTCGTCCGCGTTGAAGGCGCCACGCAGCACGCATCGCTCCGGTTGACGTACCTGCCGTAGCGCGCCGCAGCGGAGCGCTTCAACCGACGGGCCGGGCGAGCGATCGTCCGGCCCGTCGTGCAGGGGGTGGTGGGGCATTTCGCCACGGTGCGCCCCCGCGGGGAGATTTCCAGTGATCCGATCCCCGCAAACCTGCGAAGCTTTGGTGTAGCAACCCATCTGCTCTCGCCGCACCGCGGAGGCCCCATGTCTCGCCCACCGTTTCCGTACCAGGCTGACAGGCATGGAGCGTTCCTTCCCGCTGCCCGCGCCGCCGGAGTCCTGCTGCTGGCGCTGATGCTGTCCGGCCCTGCCCGTGCGGCCGACCGCGATGCCCCTCCCGCGTCCACCGACTCTCCCCGCGCGATGGCGCTCGGTGGCGCGTCGCTGTCCCCCACTGCTACCGCCGTGGTGAACTTCGCGGACCTCGCGCGGCAGGAAGCGTCGGGGCAAGTCCCGCGGATCGCCGTGCGTCCCCGCCCCGTCAACAACAACGAAAGCGGCGATGAGGGTGAAGAACCGGGCGCCGGGCGCCTGCCGCTGACCCCCTCGGCCATCGCGCCGCCGTTCGTGCCCTTCGCCACCTCGCCGCCGCCGACGCAGACGTTCATCGGCCTCGACGACATCGCGATGGTGGACTCCAGCTACATCGTCATCCCGCCGGATGTCAGCGGCGCGGTGGGCCCGACGAAGGTCATGCAGGGCTGCAACAACAATTACCGCGTGCTCGACAAGTCCACCGGCGCGGTGATCAACACGGTGGGCACCGCGACGTTCTGGGCGCCGGTGGTGGCGATGAACGAGCGCGCCAGCCTCACCGATCCGCGCATGGCCTACGACCCGTACGCCAACCGCTGGCTGGCCGCGATGCAGACCTACACGACCGGGGCCGGCAAGCTGCTGGTGGCCGTGTCGCTGACCAGCGATCCCAACGGGGCGTGGTATCTCTACAACTTCAACACCGGGTACACCATCGATTACCCGATCCTCGGATTCAACAAGAACTGGATCTCGGTCTCGGTCAATCGCTACAGCAACATCGGGCTGTTCCAGCGTGGCATCAACCTGGTCGTGAACTATCCGTTGGCCCAGGGTGGCACCGGCACGGGCACCATCTTCACGCTGCCCTCCAACTCCGGATTCTGCGCCTCGCCGTGCCTGACCTACTCGAACACGTCGGACACGCTGTACGCGGTGACGCACTTGAGCAGCGGCGGCGCGACCTACACGCTCGACTGGATCACCGGCACCGCCGCGGCGCCGGTGTACAACATCGGCGGCGCGACGCTGACCCGCACCGGCGGCGGTTGGGTACAAGCGAGCGGCAACGCATTGCCGCAGAGCGCCCCCACTGCCGGCGCCAGCTCCTGCGCCGGCGCGCCGTGCCCCATCGAGGCGCAGGACTCGCAGATCCGCTCCTCGCCGGTGTATCGCGGAGGCCGCATCTACTACGCGCAGACTGTCGGCCTGCCCTCGGGCACGATGACCCACACCGGCGTGCAGTGGACGAAGATCGCCGCGCCTGGCGGCGCCTTCGTCGACGGCGGACGTCTCGAGGATCCCACCGCCACCACGACCAACGGCGGCAAGTGGTACGACAACACCCACGTCGCGGTGAACGCGGCGGGCGACTTCCTGCTCGGCTTCTCGCAGTTCTCCTCGGCGCAGCATCCGGGCGCGGGCTACGCCGTGCACCTCGCCGCCGACGCCGCCGGCACCATCCGCGATGCGCAGATTTACAAGGCGGGCGATGACTACTATCACAAGACCTTTTCGACCACGACCGGCCGCAATCGCTGGGGCGATTTCAGCACCGCGCAGGTCGACCCGGTGGATGACGCCTCGTTCTGGACCGTGCAGGAATACGCCAAGACGCGCCCCGGCACCGACGACGGCAACGCGGGCTCGAACTCCAGCCGCTGGTCGACGTACTGGGCGAAGGTGTCGACCTCGACGTCCTTCACCCTCACGGCCAGCGCCGGCGCCAACGGCAGCATCGCACCCAATGGCGCGGTCGTGGTTGCGGCAGGCGCCACCCAGTCGTTCACGCTCACGCCCGCCGCCACGTACCATGTGGCCGACGTGCTGGTCGACGGGGTCAGCGTCGGCGCCGTGACGTCGTACACCTTCACCAATGTCACGGCCGACCACACCATCGCCGCGACCTTCGCGCTCAACACGTTCACGATCACCGCCAGTGCCGGCGCCAACGGCTCGATCGCGCCCAGTGGCGCGGTGGTGGTCAACGCCGGCGCCACGCAGAACTTCATCATCTCGGCGGCGCCGGGCTCTCACATCCTCGACGTGTTGGTCGACGGGCTCAGTGTGGGCGCGGTGAGCAGCTACGCCTTCTCGAACGTGACCGCACCCCACACCATCGCCGCCAGCTTCGCGGTGAACGTGTTCACGATCACCGCCAGCACCGGGCCCAACGGCTCCCTCTCCCCCAGCGGCGCTGTGCCGGTGAACTCAGGGGCGACTCAGGCCTTCACCATCGTCGCGACGGTCGGCCACTACATCGCCGACGTGCTGGTCGATGGGGTGAGCGTGGGGGCGGTCGGCAGCTACACGTTCACCAACGTGTACGAGCCCACCGCGCCCACGCTCACCCCATCGACCAGCACGTCGGCGATGTGGTAGCCGACGCTCGCGGAGATGGCGAACGCCTGACTGGCGCCACTGTTGACGACCACCGCGCCGCTCGGCGCGATGCTCCCATTGGCGCCCGCTGTCGCGGTGATGGTGTAGGTCGTGGCAGCAGTCGGATTGACCTTGCCCCAGTAAGTCGCCCACCGGCTCGAGTTCGAGCCGGTCACGCCGTCGTCGATCCCTGCGCGGGTCTTCGCGTACTCCTGCAGGGCCCACAGCGACTGGTCGTCGGAGGGATCCACCTGCGCGGTGCTGAAGTCGCCCCAGCGGTTGCGGCCGGTGTTGGTGTTGAAGGTCTTGTGGTAGTAGTCCTCACCCGCCTTGTAGATCTGCGCGTCGCGGATGGTGCCGGGCGCGTCAGCGGCCTGGTGCACCGCGTAGCCGGCCCCCGGGTGCTGCGCGGAGGAGAACTGCGTGAAGGCGAGCATGAAGTCGCCCGCGCCGTTCACCGCGATGTGGACGTTGTCGTACCACTTGCCGCCGTTGGTCGCCGTCGCCGTGGGATCCTCGAGACGACCCCCATCGAGGTAGGTACCCACCGCGGCGCCCACGGCATTCAGCTTGGTCCACTGCACGCCAGTGTGGGTCAGTCCGGTGGATGGCAAGCCGATGGTCTGCGCGTACCAGACCGAGCCGCCGCGATAGACGGGCGGCGACCGCACATAGGCGTCCTGCGTTTCGGCCGGGCACGGCGTCGCGCCGCAGATACTGGTGCCGGAATTCGGTGCGGACTGCGGCTGGATGTTGCCGCCCGGGGCGACCCAACCGCCGCCGGTGCGCGTCTTCGTGGCGCCCGAGGTGTACGTCGGCGTGGCAATCGGTCCGGCAATGTAGTCGAAGGCATACGTCGCGCTGCCGCTACTGAGGTGCTCCACCAGGTACAGCGTGTCCTGCGTTGTGGAGTAGGTCAGGCACGGCGACACGCAGAACCGGGAGGTGCTCAGCGAGAACAGGGCGGTGGAGCCCGTCCCGATCCGCGCCGAGGCGTAGTTGACCGCCAGGACGTACTGGCCTTGGAACGTCCCCACGGAGTTGTACCGGTTGATCGTCACGCCGATCCAGTTCTTGTTGAAGCCGAGGATCGGGAAGTCGAGCTGCGCGGACGCTGATGGAACGAACGCGTACTCGTACCATGCCCCGAGGGGATCGGAGGTCTGCGACACGGCGACGAGGACCTTTCCGCCCAGGCCCACCGTCTGCATGACCGCGATGAAGCAGTTGTTGTACGGGTCATAGCTCATGCGCGGGTCGGTCAGATTGCTGCGATCGCTGACCGTCGTGACCGGCGCCCAGAAGGTCGCCGTGCCGACGGTCGAGAGCACCGCTCCGGTCGCCTTGTCCAGGACGCGGTAGTTGTTGTTCGACCCCTGCATCACCCGGCTCGGGCCGATCGCGCCGCTGACATCCGGGGGGATGACGATGTAGTTGGAGTCGGCCATGGGAATGTCGTCGAGACCCTGGAAGGTCTGGATGGGAGGGGGCGAGGGAGCGAAGGGAATGAACGGCGGGGGAGTCACGGTGTTGCTGACCGGACCGCCGACGTCGGGGGTTTCCCCTTCACCCATTTCGTTTCCCTCGACAATGCGAACCCGGACAGGCCGTCCGTTGATCAGGCCGGCGGCCTCTTGGCGCGCGAGGTCCGCAAAGTTCATCTGGCCGGCCGCGACGGAGCCGAGCGTCGTGCCTTGGGAGGTGACCGGTGCGGTCAAGGAGGTGGCGGCGGTGACGCGGTCGCGATCGCGGTCCGGGGCCGCCGCGAACGCCAGCGACGGCAGGGCAAGCACCGCGAGGAGCGCGAGGACGAAGGCAGAGCGCACGGCGCGCGCCGCGCGACGGCCGCCGCGCTTCGGAGAAATTCGAGCGAGAGTCATCAGTGAGCCTCCTTGGAAACACAAGGTGCAACGTGCGCTCAGACTGAGAGGGGGGGTCATCCTGGGACGAATTCAGAAAGTTGGCCGCGTAGGCGGTGGCCGCGAGCGGTCGATGGTGCGCTGGTGGGGAGGCGTGAGAAGCCGAGTTTCGCAGGTGCAACCGAAATGTCATACCGAAAACTCACATCGCTAGTCCGGCAGCCCACGCTTCACGCGCCAGCCGGTTTCCTCCGCCACCCGCGCGGCGTAGGCCGCCTGCAGGTCCCGCGTCACCGGGCCGGGCGTTCCGCGTCCGATCGGCGCGCCGTCGTGGCGGACGATCGGGATGACCTCGCGGACGCTACCGGTCATCAGGCACTCCGCGGCATGGCTCAGGTCGGAGGCGGGGAAGGCACCTTCCTGCAACGGGATGCCCAGCGCGTGGGCGCACTCCAGAACGACGGAGCGGGTGACGCCGCCGAGGCAGCCGCATGCCAGCGACGGCGTGCACAGCACGCCGTCGCGGACGAAAAACAGGTTCGCGGCGGAGAACTCCGAGAGCCACCCGTCGATCGTGAGCAGGAGCGCCTCGTCGGCGCCCGCGCGGGCGGCCTCGGCGCGGGCGACGAGCGACGCCGGCGCGCCGGTGACTTTCACGCCCGCCAGCGGCGAGAGCGGATCGCGGCGCACGTCGCGCGCGGTGATCGCCACCGCGCCCACCTCCTGGAGTCCCGACCAATCCGCCGGCGGGTGCGCCGCGACGTGGAGGGCGCTGGCTTCGCCGCCCGGCGCGCCGGGCTCCGCGCCATGCGGCGGCGCGGTGGCCGCGCC
>JBKJUD010000324.1:0-5471 GCA_046590735.1 Candidatus Eiseniibacteriota bacterium
GCCCTCGACCCCGGCGATGCCGAGGATCTCGCCGGCGGCCACCTCGAACGACACGTTGCGCACCGCCATCACGCCGCGGGCGTCCTTCACCGAGAGATTCAGCACGCGCAGCACCGCGCCGCCCGGCGTCGCCGGCGTCTTGCCCACCTCGAGCAGCACCGGGCGCCCGACCATCAGCTGCGCCAGTTCCTCGCGGGTGGTGTCCCGGGCCGCCACCTCACCCTGCACGCGGCCGGCCCGCATCACGGTGACGCGGTCGCAGACCTCGAGCACCTCGCCGAGGCGATGGGTGATCAGCACGATGGTGTGGCCCTCGGCGCGCAGGGTGCGCAGCACGCGGAACAGTTCGTCGGCTTCCTGCGGGGCGAGGACGGCGGTGGGTTCGTCGAGGATGAGGATGGAGGCGTCGCGGTACAGCGCCTTGAGGATCTCGACGCGCTGCTGCTGGCCGACGCTGAGATCGGCGACCCGCGCCAGCGGATCGATACCCAGACCGATCCCCTCGGCCAGTTCCGCGATGCGCGCTGCGGCACGCGCGGGCGACACGGGTCCCAGCGCGCCCACGCCCTCGGCGCCGAGGATCACGTTCTCGGCGACGGTCAGCGGCGGGATCAGCATGAAGTGCTGGTGCACCATCCCGATGCCCTGCCGCAACGCATCGCGCGGCGACTTCAGGGTGACGGTCTGGCCCTGCAGCGCGATGGAGCCGGCGTCCGCGCGATGGAAGCCGGCGAGAATCTTCATCAGTGTCGACTTGCCGGCGCCGTTCTCGCCCACCAGCCCGTGGATCTCGCCGGCGGCGATGTGCAGGTCCACCGCGTCGTTGGCCAGCACGCGCGCGAAACGCTTGGTGATGCCGCGCATCTCGACGGCCGCCGGGCGGCCGGGCTCGCTCATCGCGGGTTCCCGCGGGGCCGCATCGGCCGGCGCCGTCCTACTGCGCCGCGGGCGGGCGGAACGCCTCGAGTTCGGCGCGCGTCGCCGGCACCTTCAGCGCGCCCTCGACGATCAGCTTGCGGTACGCCTCCACCTTCGCGTGCGCGGCGTCGGGGATCAGCGCCTTGTTGTGCGCGTCGTACACGTAGTCGACGCCTTGTTCGGCCAGGCCGAACTCGCGGTGGCCGCCGGCGAACGTGCCGGCCTTCGCCTCCTGCACCGCGTCGAACACCGCGGTAGAGACGCCCTTCACCATGCTGGTGAGGATGTGGCCCGGCATGTCCTCGTACTGGTCGCGGTCGACGCCGATGGCGAAGTGATCCTTCTCCTTCGCCGCCTCGAAAACGCCCAGCCCCGTGCTGCCCGAGGCGTGATAGACGATGTCGGCGTCCTTGCTGAACTGCGACAGCGCGAGTTCCTTGCCCTTCGTCGGATTCTTGAACGCCTCACCGGTGACGCCAGCGTAGTTGACCAGCACGGTGCAGTGCGGGTCCGCGGTCAGCACGCCGGCGCGGAACCCCGCCTCGAACTTCTGGATCAGTGGCGAGTCCATGCCCCCGATGAAGCCGACGGTGTGCGTCTTCGACACCAGCGCGGCCAGCGCGCCGACGAGGAACGACCCCTCGTTCTCCTTGAAGGTGAGCGCCGCGAGGTTCGCCGGGAGAGGCTTGCCGGGTTGCACCGAGTAGTCCACGCAGGCGAACTTCTGCTGCGGGAACTCGCCGGCGATGTGGGTGATGTCATCGGTGAACATGAAGCCGATGCCGAAGACCACGTCGTCGCCGCCGACGGCGAGCTGCCGCAGCGAGGCCTCGCGGTCCATCGACTCGCCGGGTTCGAGGTAGTGCGTGGTGACGCCGAGTTCCGTCTTGGCGCGCTCGAGGCCGGCGTAGGCGGCGTCATTGAAGCTCTTGTCGCCGCGCCCGCCGATGTCGAACACCAGCCCCACCTTCATCGCGCCGCCGGCGGCCGGCGCCGGCGTCTTCTCCGACTTGCCGCCGCACGCGGCGAGCAATCCCACCACACTCAATGCCACGACGGCCGACGCAACTTCTCTGCGCATTGTCACTCCTCGAGGAAACGGGGGATCGGACGGGGACACCCCAGGCGGGCGGACAGCGGCCTAGCTGCCGCCCCCGGAGGCCGCGCCGGCGAACAACTGCCGCTGCGAGCCGGCGAGGAAGTCGACCGGTGGGGTCGGCTCGTCGAAGGGCGGCTTGAAGCAGTGGCGGCAGCGCGCCTCGTACTTGTCGGTGGCGCCCACCGCCACGCGGCCCTCCACCGCGACGGTGCGCTGCGTGCGGCTGGCCGCATCGCCGCAGACCACGCAGATGGCGAGCGTCTTGGTGATGTACTCGGCGATCGCCAGCAGCTGCGGAATCGGTTCGAACGGCTTGCCGAGGTAGTCCATGTCGAGCCCTGCAACGATGACGCGCACGCCCCGATCGGCCAGTTCCTCGCAGACGGCCGGGAGGTCGGCGCCGAGGAACTGCGCCTCGTCGATGCCCAGCACGTCGGCCTCACGGGCGCGTTCGAGGCATTCCGCCGCAGTGGCCACCAGCACGCTGGGGATCGACTGCGCCGAGTGCGAGACGAGATGGTTGGCGCTGTAGCGCTGGTCGATGGCGGGCTTGAGGATCTCGACGCGTTGCCGCGCGATCTGCGCCCGGCGCAGCCGGCGGATCAGTTCCTCCGTCTTGCCGCTGAACATGGGACCGCAGACGACCTCGAGCCAGCCCCGACCATCACTTTCCCGGCGGCGAACATCCGACATGCGCGTGGTTCCCTCGATGCGTGGGTGGACTAGAGCGTGAGGACGGAGGACGCGCCGGTGCCGAAGAGGCTGGGCGACTTGCGCCGCGCTTCCTCGGCGGCTTCCTCGGCGGCGCGCTGGTCAAGCAGCGCGCGGACCTTGGTGCGCAGCAGGTCGATGGCGACGAGGTTGTGTCCGCCCCCGGGGATGATGACGTCGGCGTGGCGCTTCGACGGTTCCACGAAGGTCAGGTGCATGGGCCGCACGGTCAGCTCGTACTGGGTGATGACCGATTCCGGCGTGCGTCCGCGCTCGGCGACGTCGCGGCGCAGGCGGCGCAGCAAGCGAATGTCGGCGTCGGCCTCGACGAACAGCTTGATGTCCATCAGCGCGCGCAGCATCTCGTCGAACAGGACCAGCGTGCCCTCGAGGATGATGACGTGGTGCGGGCCTTCGATGGCGGTGGAGCCGGCGCGGCTGTGGGTGCTGAAGTCGTACACCGGCTGCTGGATCGGCAGACCCTGGAGCAGCTCTTCGCAGTGGCGGTGGAGCAGCTCGAGGTCGAGGGCGTCGGGATGGTCGAAGTTGGGGATCGGCTCGCCGGGGCGCCGCACTTCGTCGATGTTCCGGTAGTAGCTGTCCTGCCGCAGGATCACCACGCGATCGGAGCCGAGTTCGTGGATGAGCGCCTCCGCCACCGAACTCTTGCCCGAGCCGGACCCGCCTGCAATGCCGATCAATATGCCGCGCTTGGTCATGCCTGCCCCGTGGTCCGCCGCGAATCGCCTGCCTTGGCTGCTGAGCCCGTCCGCATCCTACACGGTCGGTCCGACAATGGACAATGGGCGGCGGGGCGACCAGCGCACTCTTCCCTCTGCCATTCAACGCCGCACGACTCTACAGTGTCCCTCCCGTCACCTGGCCCCTCCAGAACGTCCTTCCCCCACGAAATGCGGACACCGACCCAGGAGCTCCCATGCGCGCCCCACGCCCCCGTTCTCTCGCCGGCCTCCTCACCCTCGCCGCGCTCGCCGCCTCCTTGGCCGCCTGCAACAGCAGCGCCCCCACCAGCAGCGGCGGCTCGACGCTGCCAGCCGGCTACGATCAGTTCTTCAACGGGGTGACGGTCACTACGGACAACGGGTACGCGGTGGTGCACACCAGCGCGGTGCCGGATCACAAGAGCCCCTACTTCAGTACCTCGGACGCGCGCTACCAGGCCTACAACGGCAGCAACCCGAGCTTCACGGTGGCCCCGGGGACGATCCGGACGCTCGATCTCACCTTTCGCCTCCCGCTGGTGCCGCAGAAGGCGGGCACCGCTCAGTCGACGCCGCTGGGACCCATCGGCGTGGCGCTCAACGGGGTGCCGTTCTTCAACCAGTACAACGGACAGCGCCAGGCGCTGACCGCGGAGATCAACACCTTTGACCAGTACAACGGCCACCCCACACCGGGCGGCGATTACCACTACCACGTCGAGCCGCTGTCGCTGACCGCGGCGCGCGGGAGCAGCGCGTTGGTCGGGTTCCTGCTCGATGGCTACCCGGTCTACGGGCCGATGGAGAACGGCGCGCGGGTGACCAACGCCGGGCTCGACTCGTACCACGGACACACCGGCGTCACCGCCGAGTACCCCGGCGGCAGCTACCACTACCACGTCACCGACGCGGATCCCTACCTCAACGGCGCGGGGTTCTACGGGATGCCGGGGACCGTGTCGCAGTGAGCGTGCGCCACCTTCTTGCCGTCCTCTGCGCGGGGGCGCTGCTCGCGGGGTGCGCGCCGCGCGACCTCCTGCCGGCGGCACGGCAGGCGGCGCGAGCGTCGGCGGCGCCGGTGGTGGCGTTCGCGGGCGACGGGCGCGTGCTGCACGGCGCGATCGCGCACGACGGCCTGCGCGTGCGGGTCGAGGGACGCCCGCTCGACGGGGGCGTGCTCGAGCGCGACGGCGCGGGCCGCTGGATCGCGCTGCGCCCTTATCGCGACGGGTTCACCGACGGGATCGTCTGCGAGTGGCACCCAAGCGGCAGCTTGGCGTGGGAGCGCGCGTATCGGCGCGGCGAGAAGCACGGCGTCCAGGCGGGCTACTGGGACGGCGGCGCGCCGCAATCCCGCTACACCGCGCGGCACGATCAGGTTGACGGCGCCCGCATCGAGTGGTTTTCCGACGGCCGCGTGGCGCGCGAATGCCACTATCGCGACGGGCGCGAGGACGGCGCGCAGCGGGCCTGGTACGAGGATGGCCGGCTGCGCGCAAACTACGTCGTCCGCGACGGACGGCGGTTCGGGCTGATGGGCGAGAAGCCGTGCACCAGCGCGGCGCGACGCGAAGGAGGATCGACATGAGGGGGGGGCGCGCACGGGGTGCTGCCGTCGTGCTGGCACTTGCCGTCGTGGCCGGCGTCGCCGGATGGCGCCGGGTTGCCTCGCAGCAGCCGACGCTGCCGGTCTACGTTGACACCACGCTGACGCCGCGCTGGGTGAGCGCGCGCGAGTTGGCCGCCGACTCGACCCACCACATCGCGCCGTTCCTGCTGCAGGATCAGGCCGGCGCCCCGCTGTCCGATCTCGATCTCGCGGCGCACGTGCACGTCGCGCAGTTCTTCTTCACCTCGTGCACCGGCGTGTGCCCGCCGGTGATGCGGACGATGCGCCGCGTGCACGGCGCCTATGCGGACGATGCGCGCGTGCAGCTGGTGTCCTACAGCGTGCGCCCCGACCACGACGATGTCGCCGCGCTGCAGAGGTACGCCCGGCTCCACCACCTCCCCGCGAGCGG
>JBKJUD010000205.1:0-4045 GCA_046590735.1 Candidatus Eiseniibacteriota bacterium
GAAGCCGCGCAGGTGCAGCAGCGGGCCCGTGACTGGGCCCTCGGCTGTGTGGTTGTAGACGACGTCGAGCAGCACCTCGATCCCCGCGGCGTGCAGCGCGCGCACCATGGCGCGGAATTCGTCCAAAGCCGCGCCGGGTGCGGGCCGCGCGGCGTACGAGGCCTTCGGCGCGAAGTAGCCGACGGTGGAATAACCCCAGAGATTGACGAGCCGCGCGCCGGTCGTGGGATCGCTGTTCGGATTCTCGGTCTCATTGAATTCGTGCACGGGCAGCAGTTCGACCGCGGTGACGCCCAGTGCCTGGAAATATGGGATCTTCTCGACCAGGCCCGCATAGGTGCCGGGGTGCGCGACGCCGGCGCTGGCGTGCCGCGTGAAGGTGCGGACGTGCGCCTCGTAGATCACCGAGCGCTCCAGCGGCGTGCGCGGTGCGGTGTCGCCCTGCCAGTCGAACGGCGCAGTCGCCGGCACACGCGCCCGATACCCCCACACATCGACGCGGCCGTCCTCGCGCGGCATGCCCCAGGTCTCGCGTCCACTCAAGCAGGTCGCGGCCGGATCGAGCAACAGCACCGCCTCGTTCGCGGTGCCCTCGATCACCGCGCCGTTGTGCGCGGGATCGTCGCGCCGCCGCCGCGTGCGATGCGAACCGTGCCGCGCCTCCCACAGATACTCGCACCCCTCCGGCAACTCGTGCACCGTTACCTGCCAGCGGTCACCGCGGCGATGCGTGTCCGGATCGAGTTCCACGCGCCACGACGGCCCCGCGGCCCCAGGTGCGAACAGCAGCAACGTCATCGCGTGCGCGGCGGCGGACTCCAGCGCAAAGGTCACGCCCTCGCCGGTGCGGTGCGCGCCGAGCGACGCCCGCGCGGCCGGCGCCCCCGGGTGCAGCGCCACTAGGGCGCCACCCGCACCAACTTCCAGATTTCCCGCGCGTACTCGTCGATCGTCCGGTCGCTCGAGAACTTGCTGGTGCGCGCGATGTTGAGGATCGCCTTGCGCGCCCACTCACCGGCGTCGGTGAAGTCCTGCGCCACGCGGTCCTGCGTGGCGACGTAATCGGCGAAGTCCGCGCAGTGGAAATACCGGTCGCCCTCGGACAGCAGCGCGTCGTGCAGCGGCTGGAACAGTCCCGTCTCGCCGTAGCAGAAGCGCTCGGTGGCCAGGCTGTCGATCACCCGGCGCAGGTCCTTCGACGCCTCGTAGAACGCGCGCGGCTGATAGGAGCGCGCCGCCTGCTGGCGCGCCACCTCCTCGGCGCTCAGCCCGAAGATGTACAGGTTCTCGACGCCCACTTCCTCGGCGATCTCCACGTTCGCGCCGTCCATCGTGCCAATGGTCAGCGCGCCGTTCATCGCCAGCTTCATGTTCCCGGTGCCGCTGGCCTCATAGCCCGCGGTGGAGATCTGCTCGCTGAGATCGGCGGCCGGCATGATCATCTCGGCCAGCGACACGCGATAGTTCGGCAGGAAGACGACCTTCAGCGTGTCCCCTACCCGCGGGTCGTTGTTCACCACGTCGGCCACTCCGTGAATCAGCTTGATGATCTGCTTGGCGCGCACGTATCCCGGCGCCGCCTTGCCGGCGAAGATGTGCACCCGCGGAGCCACCGGCGGCACGCCGTCGTCGACCAGCCGGAAGTACTCGTGCATCACCAGCATCACGTGCAGCAACTGCCGCTTGTACTCGTGAATGCGCTTGACCTGCACGTCGAACAGCGCGTCGGGCGACACGCTGACCCCCACCGACGATCCGATGAACTCCGCCAGCCGCGCCTTGTTCGCCTGCTTGATGCGCAGGACCTCGTGCTGCGCCTCGACATCCTCCGCCTGCGACTCCAGCGCGCGCACCTGGTCGAGATCCATGATCCACTCGTCGCTGCCCAGCCGCGCGGTGATGAACGCCGACAGCGCCGGGTTCGCGTACAGCAGCCAGCGGCGATGGGTCACGCCGTTGGTCTTGTTGTTGAACAGGTGCGGCCACATCTCGGCGAAGTCCGGCACCAGCGACTCGCGCAGCAGCCGCGAGTGCAGCTCCGCGACGCCGTTGACCGAGTGCGATCCCACGATCGCCAGGTTTGCCATGCGGAACAGCCGCGGCGTCGTGCCGCCGGCGGGCCCGTTGTCGACCAGCGACATGCGCACCTGCCGCGCCGGATCCGCCGGCCAGCGCCGCGCCACCTGCCGCAGCAGCCGGTGATTGATCTCGAAGAGGATCTGCGCGTGGCGCGGCAGCACGCGCTCGAGCAGCTCCACCGGCCAGGTCTCCAGCGCTTCCGGCAACAGCGTGTGGTTGGTGAAGGCGCAGGTGTTGCGCGTCAGCACCCACGCGGTGTCCCAGTCGAGCAGGTGGTCGTCGATCAGCACGCGCATCAACTCGGCGATGGTGAGCGCCGGGTGCGTGTCGTTCATCTGGATGGCGACCTGGTTGGAGAACTGCTCGAAGTCCTCGTGCGTCAACAGGTAGCGCCGCACGATGTCGCGCGTGGCGCAGGCGACCAGGAAATACTCCTGCAGCAGCCGCAGTTCCTTGCCCGCGTCGGTGTCGTCGGAGGGATAGAGAATCTTGGAGATCGACTCCGAGTTGATCTTCGCGTTGACCGCGCGGATGTAGTCGCCCTCGTTGAAGATGCTGATGTCGAACTCGTCGGAGGAGCGCGCGGCGTAGAGCCGCAGGTAGTTCACCGTGCGCCCGCCGTAGCCGACGATGGGGAAGTCGTAGGGCACGCCGATCAGCACGCGGCAGTCGGTCCAGACTGGGCTGTAGGTGCCGTCGCGTCCGCGGCTGTGCTCGACGCGGCCGTACACCGGGACGATGACGGATTCGTCGGCGCGCTCGATGACCCACGGCGACTCCAGCGACATCCAGTGGTCGGGCCGCTCGTGCTGGTAGCCGTTGCGGATCTCCTGCTTGAACAGCCCGAATTCATAGTGCAGCCCGTAGCCGAAGCCCGGCATGTCGAGCGTCGCCAGCGAGTCGAGGAAGCAGGCCGCCAGCCGGCCGAGGCCGCCGTTGCCCAGGGCCGGATCGGGCTCGACCGCCTCGATGTCCTCGAGGTCACGCCCGAGCTCCGCGATCGCCGCGCGCGCCTCGTCGTACATCCCGAGATTCTGCAAGTTGTTGCTCAGCGAGCGGCCGACGAGGAACTCCATCGACAGGTAGTAGAGGCGCTTCACCCCGCGCGTGTCGTAGCGGTGCAGGGTGTCGTAGAGCCGGTCGAGGATCGGGCGGCGGGCGCTGAGCGCCAGGGCGCGGAACAGGTCGTCGGGCGACGGGGTCGAGGGACGGCCGATGTTGTAACGCAGCTCGGCGCGGATCTGGTCGACCAGCGGCGCCGCGGAGGCGGCGGAGGCCATACGCGATCCGCCGCCACTGGACGGACGGCTGCTCCTGCCGGCCCGCGCGGCCGGCGTGTCGATCACGTTCCAGCGCAACGCCCGTTGCAGATGCTCAGACGATTTCATCGAGGGGTGCGATCTCCATGTACGTCCCGATCCCTGTGAAGGAGTTACATCGGCGCGGCAGCGGTCCGGCATCGCGGGAATCGCCTGCCCGAGCCCCTGGGGTGGACCGCTCCAGCATCCCCGAGGCTCTCCTCGCCGCTCCGCTATTCCCGTGCTAGGCTGCGGCGCATGCGAACTGCCACCCAGGCCCGTGTGTGGACCGGACCCCTCTGCGCCCTGCTCGTCGTCGTGCTCCAGTCCGCCGCGGCCCTCGCCGCCCCGGCCCCGCCGCCCGCCGCCCGCGACTGGCGGACCCCGGCCGAAGTCAGCAACTATCGCACAACCCCTGACTACGACGAAACCATGGCCTACTGCCGCCGCCTGGCCGCCGCCTCGCGCTGGATCCATGTCACCAGCTACGGCACCAGCGCCCAGGGCCGCGCGCTGCCGCTGGTGATCCTCTCGCGCGACCTCGCCTTCACCCCCGCGGAGGCGCGCAAGCTCGGCAAGCCGATCATCCTGATCCAGAACGGCATCCACGCCGGCGAGATCGAGGGCAAGGACGCCTGCCTGGCGCTGATGCGCGACATCGCCGTCAC
>JBKJUD010000255.1:0-2787 GCA_046590735.1 Candidatus Eiseniibacteriota bacterium
CGGCGTGTCCCATGCGGCCCTCGGCGAGGGCGAACTCGGCGCCGGCCAGCCGCGACGGCTCGTCGAGCGCGCCCTGGATGGTGCGATCGACGCGCTGCCCCAGCCACGAACCGCCGACCCGCACCCCGTGCGCGTCGTAGGCGGCGCGCCCGCCGTAGACTTCATTGTGCGGATCGCGCTCGAAGTCGTACGTGATGACGATGTACTGCGGGTCGCCGTCCAGTGTCTCGCTCTCCACCGGGCGGTGCAGCAGCACGCGGCCACGCACCGGGTCGAGCGTGTAGTCGACGTCGCGGCGCAGCGTCTCGCTGCGCAGCACGCGGGTGGCATCGAAGCGGTCGCGCACTTCCAGGCGGATCTCGTCGGACCCGCGGACCACCGGCGCGTTGGTGAGATCGAAGGGACCGGAGGTGCCGTCGGCGCGAATGCCCAGCGCGCCATTCTCGCGATAGCGTCCGCCCTGCAGCCGGGCCGCCACGCCGTCGGCGGCGAGCGCGCCCTGCTTGACGGTGGCGGTGGCGCCGAAGATCGAACGGCCGACCAGCGTGAGGTCGGAGTCGCGGAAGCTCGCGTTCTGGCTACCGAAGGCGAGCGCGTCGTCCTGGGTCGAGAGCCGCACCAGCATCTCGAGGTTGGCGTCCTGCTGCGGGGTGAGCAGGAGGCGGCGGTCGAGGTTCTCGAAGTCCCAGAGCCGCCGCGGATCGTACAGCGCGTTGGCGGTGAGCCGCCACGGCCCCCACACCGGCTCGGTGGAATCCACCCCCAGACGCAAGCGGAAGATACTCGGGTCGAGGTGCTGGAAGCCGTCGCGGAAGCGCGAGTCGACGATCGCCGCGCCATCCACTTTGAGCGCGCGGGAGAACGGACCGGTGGCGAGCAGCGAGGCGCGGTAGTTGGAGGACCAGCCGGCATCCGCGGCGGGCACGGCGGCGGCGAAGGCGGCGCTGTCGCCGGTCACCGTCAGGTAGCTCATGCTCCACTCGCCGTAGCCGCTGAGCAGCAGGCCGTCGCGCAAGCCGCTCCGCTGCAGGACGTAGGCGTCCACAGGCGGCGCGGCGGCGATCGCGCCCACCAGGCCGACCGCGGCGGCGGCCCACACGGTCCCGCGAACGCGGCGGCTCCCCACGGCATCGGCATGCGGGCCGCGGAGTCGCACGGCGCACAGGGTCCTGCGAAAAGTCATGAGGTCTCCCGAACGTCGGCGCGCCGGTCGGCAACGCGGAGGTGTATCGGCGACTCACCCTGCATCGAGCAGGTGCAATTCTGCAGGAGGTGAGGGAGGCCGCCAAAGAATCTTGGGGTGCAGGAGTCCAGCTGCCTTGGTCCGATGGAGGGAATGCGGCGGGCGATCGCTGGGGAGACATGGGCAATCCATGAAACGGCACAACATTCCCTGTGTGCCATCACGAGATGGAACGAATGCCCGCGGGTCCCGGCGCGAGGGGCATCGCACACCTGGAGCGGAGCGCGGCATGCATCACTGAATCATCAACGAGTGCGGGAAGGCCACCCGGCCCGCGATTCCGAACGGCAGATCGATTCGGCGGACGTGCGCGAGTTGTAGCGACAGGACCGCCAGCTCGTCAAGCGGGATTCAGGTGCTCGCCGGGAATCGTGACGACGCTGGCGCGCCAGACGAGGACGTGAGCGCGAGCGTGGAGCGGGGTCGCATGGAAGTCGCCCCACAGCTCGGGCTGCGTGAAGCCCGCGGCGAGCAGCAACGTCACCAGCTCATCCGTGGTCCACCGTGGCGCGTAATCCGCGGCGCCGGGACCCGCGATGTCGCCCACCAGCCACGCGCCCGGCGCCAGCGCCGCGCGGCAGGCGCGCAGTGCGGCGGCGAAGTCGGCCGCAGAGCCCATCGCGTCGAACGCGCGCCCGGCCGCCAGCAGCCCCGCATAGCGGCGGCGGCACGAGAACGTCGTGAGATCGTCGCGCCAGACCTCGGCGACCAGGCCGCGGGCGTTCAGCGCCTGCCGCGCGGCCTCGACGGCGGCGGGTTCGGCGTCGAAGCCGTCCGCATCGGCGCCGGCCTTCGCGACCGGCAGCAGCACGCGCCCGGCGCCGCACCCCGCGACCAGCACCGCGCCATGCGCATCCCGGGCGTGGGCGACATAGAAGGGAATGTCGCCGCGGCCCTCATCCCCGATTCCGGCCACCGCGCTTCCAGAGCAGGTACACGGGAAGCCCCAGAGCCGAGATCCCGATCCCCGCCATCGCACGCCAGCCGCTCGAGGACAGGTCGCTGACAATGATCGCCGCGGTGACGAGAATGAAGGCGATCGGCGTGATCGGGTACAGCGGCGTGCGATACGGCGATGCCGGGGTGTGGCCGCGGGCCTCGCGCCGGCGCTGCGCGAACAGCGCCGCGATGGTGACGCCATAGAAGAGCCACGAGGTGGTGACGAACCAGCCGCTGACGTCCTCGAAGCCGGTCGCGAAGTACAGCCACACCACCGACAGCCCGCCCTGCAGCCACAGCGCGAACGCCGGCGTGCCGCGGCGCGGGTCGATGCGCGCGGCGGCGTCGAACAGCAGGCCGTCGGCGGCCATCGCCTGCGTCACCCGCGGACCGGTGAGGATGGCGCCGTTGATGGTGCCGAAGGTGGAGACGGCCACCAGCACCGCCAGCGCCCGCCCGCCCCACGTGCCGAGAATGCGCCGGACGACCTCGGCGCCCACCGTTGCGTATTGGTCGCTGGCGATCTCCGCTGGGGCGAGCACGTGGTAGTAGGCGATGTTGGTGACCAGATACGTGAGGATCACCAGCGCCGTGCCCCAGACGAT
>JBKJUD010000149.1:0-2548 GCA_046590735.1 Candidatus Eiseniibacteriota bacterium
CGCGCGTTCGCTCGATCTTGATGCGCGGCGCGTCCGCCGGCATGACGATGACCGCCTTCGTGCCCACCAGCTGCGCGGCCGCGGCCACCGCCTGCGCGTGATTGCCGGAGGAGTACGCCACCACCCCGCGCGCCAATTCCTCGGTGGTCATCTGGCGCAAGCGGTTGCTGGCCCCGCGCATCTTGAACGACCCGGTGCGCTGCAAGCCTTCCGCCTTCACCAGCAGCCGGCCGCCCAGGCGCGTGTTGAGCAGTTGCGACTCCATCAGCGGCGTGACGCGGCAGACGTCCTCGATGGTGTGGGCGGCCTGGACGATCTCCCCGAGACTGGGGGGCGTAAGGTGCCAGGGTGTGTCGGACATGCGGCGAGTCTCCATCGGGCCGGGGCCGCCGGAGGGCCGGGCGGGGCCGGCGGCGCACGTCATCCTACTCCAGATGCGCGGCGGGGCGGCAGCGATGTATAGTCGGCGGCCATGCCCGACACCCCCCGCCGTCCCCTGCGCCTGTCCTTCGTCTCGCTGCGCGCGCTGTCCCGCCACGTGGCCGGGGTGAACCGCCCGCGCGGCGGCGCCGAGTCGCAGGTGGCCACGCTGGCCGAGTCAATGGTGGCGCGCGGCCACGACGTCTCGGTGATCCTCGCCGACTACTGTGGCGAGATGCTGTCGCGGCCCCGAACTTCCTCGCTGCGGCTGATCAACGCCTACGACGAGAGCGTCGGACTGCCCGGCCTGCGATTCGTGCCGCGCTGGCAGGGCCTGGTGCGGGCGATGCGCGAGGCCGACGCCGACGTCTACTACCAGATGTGCGCCGGCGGCAGCGCCGGCCAGATCGCGCTGTGGACGCGGCACGCGCGGCGCGGCTTCCTCTTCGCCACCTCCAGCAACATGGACACCGATCCCGCGCAGGTTGGCCTCGGCCCGCGCGACCAGTGGCTGTACCGCCACGGCCTGCGCGGCGCCGACATCGTCCTCACCCAGCACACCGGCCAGCGCGACGAATTGCGCGCGCACTACGGCGTCGACTCGCAGGTCATCGCGCTCGGCGTCGAGGTGCCGCCCGCGCCCCCCGCGCCGGCCGACCCCCCGGAGATCCTGTGGCTCGGCTCGATCAAGGCGATCAAGCGGCCGGAGCTGCTGGTCGATCTCGCGCGCCGGATGCCCGACGTGCGCTTCGTGATCGCCGGCGGGCGCGTGGCCGGCGAGGAGAGCGTGTACGACGGCGTCGAGGCCGCCGCGCGCACGCTGCCGAATCTCGACTTCGCCGGCACCGTGCCCGACACCGCGCCGTATCTGGCCCGGGCGTATGCGCTGGTCAGCACGTCGGCGATCGAGGGCTTCCCGACCGTCTTCCTCGAGGCGTGGGCGCACGGCGTGCCGACCGTGTCCTACTTCGATCCCGGGGGCCTGATCGTGCGCGAAGGATTGTCGCCGGTGGTCGACAGCGCCGCGGCGATGGAGGCCGCCATCCGCCGCCTCGTCGCGCACCGCACGGAACGCGACGCACTCGGCGCCCGCGCCCGCGCGTACGTGCAGCGCGAGCACGAGGCCGGCGTGGTGGCCGCGCGTTTCGAGGACAGCCTGTACGCCGCCGCCGCGCGGCACGGCCGGGCGTAGGTTTTTCGGAGCGCCCGGGGCCGCGGGGGAGTAAAATCGACGGCATGGATCGAGAGACTCGACGTCGCACCCTTGTCACCCGCGTGATTCGCGACGGGCGCGAACAACCTCCGTTGCCCGGGACGTTCGAGACGCCGGAATCCCGTGTGCTGTCCATGTGGCCGCTTGCCGTGTCCGTCTGGGAGATCTCGGGACGTGGACCTGTCACTGAATCCGCACTTCGCCGACATGTTGTCCGAGTTGTGCGCAGCGGACGTTGAGTTTTTGCTCGTGGGCGCCTATGCCGTCGCTGTTCATGCGGTGGCACGGGCGACCTATGACCTCGATCTCTGGGTTCGCCCGACGCCTGTTAATGCGGAGCGGGTGCTGCGCGCGCTCGATCGGTTCGGCGCGCCACTGCACGATCTCACCGCCGAGGACCTGTCTCGACCGGGCGTGATCTTTCAACTGGGCGTTCAGCCGGAGCGGATCGACATCATCACGGCGATCGACGGGGTGACCTTCGACGACGCCTGGCCAGCACGGACCAGCGTCCGGATCGGGGACCTGGATGTCCCGGTCATCGGGCGCGAGCATCTCCTGCTCAACAAGAAGGCGAGCGGGCGTCCCAAGGACGCCGTCGATGTGTTGTTGCTCGAGGGTGAGGCGGGGGCATAGCGCTCGGACTTGGATTCTGCTACTTCACGCGTGCCTCACGCCGGCGGCGCGGCCACCATCTCGGCGAGCGTGTCGGCGAGTGCGCGGCGCGGCTTCCACCCGGTGAGCGCGCGCAGCCGGGAGGCGTCGCCGACCTGCTCGAGCACTTCGACCGGGCGCTGCAGCGCGGGGTCGGGCGCGATGCGCGGCTCGACGCCGGCGGCCGCGAGGATCAGGCGCAGCACCTCGCCGATTTCCACCGGCACGCCGGTCGCGACGTTGAACGTCCCGCCCCACGCG
>JBKJUD010000163.1:0-5369 GCA_046590735.1 Candidatus Eiseniibacteriota bacterium
GCGCGTGCAGGTCCCACGCGACATCGGAGCGTGCGCTCCAGAGCCGCCGCGGTGTGGTGCGGGCGGCCAGCGTGAAGCGTGCAAGCCGCGCGCCCGGCGCGGGCAGCCGACCGGGCAGCACACCCTCGGCATCCGCACGCCACGTCCAGCCCAAGGCGGGCACCCCACTGGTCGCCGCCGCATGCCAGCGTGGGACGTCGCGCCACCACAGCGTCCAGCGCAGATCGGCGGCGGCGCGCGCGACGCCGCCCGCGACGCCGACGGCGAGGCCGAGCGTCCCATCCGCCTCACGTCGCGCGAGAACCGCGAGGGCAACCGGCGCACCGCGCGGCGTCCCGCACCCGAGCGTCGAAAGGTATCCTGTGCCGTCACGCACGACGGCCGAGTCGGCAGCGCTCGAGTCCGCTGCGGCCCCGTCGACGGGACCCGGATCGACCGTGGTTTCGGTGCGCGGGCGGACGCCGAGCGTCCACGGCATCGCGCGTCCCACGCCGGCCAGCGCCACGCCGGCAGCAGGCCCGCCAGGATCGAGCGCGCGCAACATCGCCGCGCCTCCCTCGGCGTGCGGGGCGGATGGCACACTGGCGCGGCGCGAGCCGCCCGTCCAGGAGGCAGAGAACCTTCGCGTGCGCAGGTGCATGGCGCTCGACAGGGTGGTCGCGGTCGCGCGCTGCTCGTAGGTCACCTGCACGCCGCGATAGGCCGTCAGCGTCGTGTGGATTCGACGTCGCGGCGCACGCCAGGCAGCGCCCGCCTCCCGCAACGCCAGCAACTCGCTCTCGACACGCCACGACGGGCCGCCCGTGTCCGTACGCAGCCAGGGCCGCCACAGCGCGAGGAGATCCGCAGTGACACCCGGAATGCGCGCCAGGTCCTCGAGGTCGCGGAAGGGGCCGCGCACGGCGCGTTCCTCGACAATCGCCGCGGCGAAGACTTCGCCGACGAACGGCACGCGCGCCAACGCGTCCTCCGAGGCGCGGTTCACGTCGACGGCACGCGGGAGGGAATCCGCCGGCGCCGATGCTGCGACGGCACGGAGCGGCATCGGCAGCGTGAGGCACAGGCAGAGGAGCACGCGGTGTGCGGCCGACTTCATCGCCACACCCGCGCGCACCCCAGACGGATGCCATCGCCGAGGACGCCGTTCACGGTGCGTTCGAGGTCGAGACGGACCGGGCCGCGCTCGACCCGCAGGCCGAGAGCGAGCGCCGCCGGGCCCGTCGAGGCGGCGCCGTGGACCTGCAGGCCGGCTCCGAGCGGGCAGTCGACCGCCAGGAGTCCATCCGGCGAGCCGGCGGCGGTGGAGGCCCGGTACTCGCAGGCGCACCGCGGCCCGCCCGCCATGCCCCACCAGAACCCCGCGGCGGGGCCGCTCGCCCCACCGATGGAGCCGGCCCGATCGATCGCGGCTAGGCCGCACCACGCGCCGGCCGGGCCCGACGGTGCGCCGAACAGCACCCGACCGCCCGCGGAGAGTCGTCCCGCGTGGGCGGGCTGCAGCCGCCATTGAGTGAACGCCGTCCACGCCTCCAGCACGAGCCCCGCTGCGCCGCGCCAGGCGCCGTCCGCGCGCAACGTCGTGATCGCCCCCGCGCCTGCCGCGAGCCGGTCCGCGGCCACGCCCGCCCCCCCGCGGACGCCCTGCGCGCGCAGCGCCATGGCGGTGGAGCGCATGTCGGACAGCGCGAGGAGCCGGCCGGTGCTCGCCGCAGCGCTCTGCTCGGCACGCCCGTCCAGCACGTCGGCGGCAAGCGTGGCCAGATGACTGGCGGCGTACGGTGACCACGGGATCGCCTGCGCGCGCACCTCGCGCGCGGCGCCGAGCCACAGCGTCCCGCCGAGCCCGAACGCGGCGATCCACGCACTCGCCCCGCGGCCGCTCATGGTCCCACCGTCAGGCTGACCGCGCGGCGATCCACACCGCGCGCCGCGCCGCGCCGCACGTCGAGCACGAGGGCGTAGATTCCCGGCGCCAGCTGCGCGCCGTCCAAGGCCAACGGGACGCGGATCTGGCCGCGCGCCTGCGTGAAGCGGGTGACCTCGGCCACGCGGCGTCCGCTGAGGCTGCACACGCTCAACCCGCCGTCGCACGGCGTCACGCCGAGATCGACCCACGCGATGCGCCCTGCCACCGCAGTGGACGCCTCGACGCGAAGGTGCGGCGCTCCGGCGTCGCTGCTAGGTCGAGCGCTGTTCGCCGCCCCCGGCGTGCCGCCGCGTGCGTCCGCCGACACCTGCCAGCCGAGCGGATCGTCGGGCGGAAGCGTGGGATCGAACCGCTCCCAGGAGTGGCCAGTGTGCGATTTCAACAAGCCATACGGTACCCAGTCCGACAGCACGCCGTCCGGCCCCGCCACCGCGCACTCCACGGGCGGCTGGTCGGTCGCCTCCCGCGCCGGCAGCGCGGGGAAGGAGGTGCCCAGTTCCACACACGTGGCGGCATCGAGCGTCGGATAGGCGCCGAGCATCGCCGCCGCCGTGGCACACAGCACCACACGTTCCCCCGGCGCCAGAGCGCGGCCGGGCAATGCCACCGATGCGTGGCGCGGGGTCACCAGCACGAACTCGCCGAGACGCATCGGGGCATCGGACGTATTGACGCACTCGATCCAGTCCGGTTCGCCCGGGCGCGGTACCGCCATCACTTCGGAGATCTCGAGGGCCCCGAGCCCCGCGCGGCAGGACGCCGCGCCGCGCAGCGTGTCGCCGTCCGGACCGATCAGCCAGACGCGCAGCCGCCAGCTACCGGACGCGGCCGGCGTCCACGGTACCGCCACCTCCGTCGTCTCGTGGGCGGCGAGGACGGCGGGCAGCGTCACGAGGTCGAGCGCGGAGTCGGGCGCGTCCGGCGACGCGACCGAGACGCGCAGTGTGAATCCGCCGGTCGCAGCCGCCGCCTCGCCGACCACCGCGAGGCGCACGCGCACCACGGCGGCGCGCCCGGGCCACGGCAGCGCCGGCGTGACCGCCAGCGGGACAGCTGCAAGCACAGGCCCCAATCGCCCATTGCTCGCGCGTGGAGTTGGAGTCGCCGCCTCGCGCAGATCGGAAGCAGTGCGACCGGAGTTCGCACCATCGGGAACGCGGGCGAGCGAATGGCCCGCGGCGGGCGCCCCGCACGGCGCGCCCTCGAACAAGCCCGGATCGGTCAGCGGGCCCCAGCCGACCACGCTCCCGACGCTGCGGGGCCCGCGAAGGCGGACCGCGCCGGAGCTGTTGGTGAGGTCGCTGTCGAGCGAACCATCCGCCGATCCGGCGAGATCCGCCCCCGCGATGAGCAGGAATCCGCGCGCGCGGCAGCGTGTTCCGGAGTCCCCGCCCCACGCGCGCACCCATCCCCGCTTGGCCCCGTGCCACGACTCCACCACGACGCCGGCCAGCGACACGTCCTGCGTGGACGGATTGTACAGTTCGACGAACTCCTGGCCGGCATCACGTCCGGCCGGATCGGGCAACACCTCGTTGATGACAACCTGCGCGGCGGCGGGCACAGCCCACAGCAGTCCGCACACTACCCCGACACCCCAGCGCCCCTGCGCTCCCATCCGCCCCGCCTCCCCGCACCCGCGCCGCGATTCGCCCTACGCCAATCCCCACCGCTTGCGCAAAAGCCATTCCATCGCGAGCAGCAGCAGCAGCACGATCAGCGTCGCGGGATGACTCCACATCTCCAGACGCGCGCCGGGCACCTCGCGCGGCGTGCGCGCCATCGTGCGCACGGCGGCGGCCAATCCGGCATCGCCGGCACGCAGCAGGCGGCCGCCGGATTCGCGCGCGACGGCGGCAAGCGCGTCCTCATCGACGCCGACGTCGTCGTACTCGATGCTGCGCGCCGACACCCGCACCGTGCCGCTCGCCTCCCCGAGGCTGCGCCCGCCGGCGACGGCGCGCGCGCGGTACGCATAGGTGCCGGGCGCGAGGTCGGGCAGACGCACGGTGAAGCTCGCGCCGTCGGGATCGGGCGCGAAGTCGCGGTCGATCGCGGGCGCGCCCGCGCGGGTCAGCGAGAGCGTCACGCGCGGCGTCGCCTTCGCCGCCGCACGCAACGTGGCCGTGAACGACAGGTCCTCGCCGGTGCGCACCACGTTCGCACTCGGGCGCACCAGCAACGGCTTGCCGGCTTCCTCCTCCAGCAACCAGGTCACCGCCGACTGCACCAGCGTCCCGTAGGCCGACCGCAGGCGTTCGTCCGACGCGGCCGCCAGCTTCCACCGCCAGAACCCGCTACCGTTCCACACGATCACGCGTCCCCCGGCCGACGCCCCGGAGGTGATGACCAGCGGCACGTCGCCGCCGGCGCGTTGCGCCCCGCTGGGACGTCCGCTCACCAGCACGCGTGCGGCGCCACGCGGCTGCAGCGCGATGTCGCCGGCGACGACCGGCGGCAACTGGTCCCAGACCGCCGCGCTCGCGGTGGCATCCCCGGCAATCGACGAGAGCGCATCCCCGCCACCGACCGTGGTCAGCGACGGTTCGACGGATCCGCCCGCGCCCCCGCCGTCGGTGCGGCGCTGCACCGGGAGGATGCGTGCCGGCGCGCCCGCCAGCGCGGCGGCGAGCGTACCGCGGCTGCCGCCGGCGCCCACGACCCACCACAAGCCGGTGCCGTTCTCGACCGCTGCGGTCATCGCCGCCATCGTGCCTTGCGTCAGGTCGCCGGGCGCGAGATTCACGAGGATCACCGCGCGATACGCCGCCCACGCCGCGCCGCTCCCCGGCAACCCGGACGCCGACGACTCGCCCACCCCGCGCCATCCGCCCGGCGTGGCCACCAGCTCGCTCACCGCCAGCGAGGGATCGGCCTGCAGCGTCCGCGCGAGGAACGCGGTGTCGAAACCGGTCGTGCCGGACAGCAGCAGCACCTTCTGCCGCGTCTCGCGCACGTCGAGCGCCGCATCCCACAGATTGTTCAGCGCGGTCACTTCGCCGGGACGGGCGACGGCCTCGGCGGTCAGGAAGTGGCGCCCGGGCGTGAGCGGCGGCAACCGCAGCGGCACCGCGACATCGCCGTTGCCGCCGATGCGCGCCGACGCGCGGGCCAGCACCCGCGTCCCGTCGCGCACCGTCACCGGCACCACCGCACCGGTGGCGCCACGCGTGCGCAACACCACCGCGACGCTGGTCGATTCGCCGGCGAACACCGCCTCGGGCGCGTTGAAGGCGCTCACGCTCACATCGACCAGCCGCGACGCGTCGCCCACGAGCACGGCCAGCACGGGCAGGCCCAGTTCGCGCGCGGCGGTCACGGGATCGCGGCCGCGGGTGGATACGCCATCGGTTACCACCACCACGCCGGCCAGGCCGTCCCGCTCGACGGTGGGCTGCAGCGACGCCAACCCCTCGCCCAGCGCGGTCGACTGCGACTCGGC
>JBKJUD010000056.1:0-3190 GCA_046590735.1 Candidatus Eiseniibacteriota bacterium
GTCCACCGTCTTCCGCGTGCTGACCCTCGGCCACGCCGCGCCCGCCGCCTCGTCGGGCAAGCAGAAGGCCAGCGTCGGCGTCGTGCAGGTGCCCGACCCGCGGCTGCAGGAACTCGCGCGGCTGTTCGACCCGAAGCGGGTGGTGCCGGCGCAGGTCGAATTCGCGGACGCCGCCGTCATGGGCGGAGCCGCCGGCAGCGTCGAGGGCGCCCTCGCCGCGTTGCGCGACGCGGACGCCGCCGTGCTGGTGCTGCGCGCGTTCGAGAATCCGGTCGCCCCGCATCCCTCCGGCAGCGTCAATGCCGCGCGCGACCTCGAGGAAATGGAAACCTCGATGATCGTCTCCGACCTCGAGATCGTCGAAAAGCGCCTGGAGCGCGTGCGCAAGGAGCAGTCCTCCGGGAAGAAGCAGGCCGAGCCGATGGAAGCGCCCGCCCTCGAGCGCGCCGCCGCGGCGCTCAACGACGGCCGGCCGCTGCGCGAGGTGGAGTTCCCCCCCGCCGAGGAGCGCATCCTGCGTGGCTTCCAGATGACCTCCGCCAAGCCGCTGCTCGCCCTCGTCAACGTCGGCGCGCCCGAGGACATGGAGGCGGTGCGCGCGAGCCTGGCCCCGCTGTTTGCCGGCAAGCCGAACACCGCGTTGGAGACCATCGCCGCCGGGACCGAACTCGAGATCCTCGAGCTGCCCGAGGACGAGCGCGAGACGTTCCGCGAGGCCATGGACGTCGGCGAGGCGGGCTCCGACCGCGTGATCCGCAGCGCCTACCAACTGCTGGGCCGGCATGCCTTCTTCACCGGCGGCAAGGACGAAGTGCGCGCCTGGACCATCCGCAAGGCGGCCAAGGCCCCCGAGGCTGCCGGCGCCATTCACTCGGACCTCGAGCGCGGCTTCATCCGGGCCGAAGTCACCGCGTACGCCGACCTGATCGCCGACGGCTCGCTGGCCGTGGCGCGCACCAAAGGCCACCTACGGGTCGAGGGGAAGGACTACGTGGTGCAGGACGGCGACGTGATCGAGATTCGCTTCTCGGTGTGATTGACGGTCCCGGGCCGGATGCCTAGAATCATCCGCTCACCCTCGCCGACCCCGTGTCCTTCAGAGGAGCCTGACTACGGAAACCTACCGATCCTCGCGCATGACCGGTGCCCTCGCTCTCCTGGCATGCGCGCTCGCGCTGGCCGCCGCGCTACCGGCAGGGGCCGCTGGGCGCCCGGGCACATACTCGGGCAGCCTTTTCGTCCAGAGCACGCCCGCCGGTGGCACCGTGCATCTGACCGGCCCGCTGCGGGCCGCCGGACTCGCTCCATTCCATGCGCCCGATTTTCCCGTCGGCGCGTATCGCGTCGCAGTGTCGCGCAAGGGCTATTACACGCGTCACTCCAGTGTCGTTCTCGCGGCCGGTGACTCGGTGACCATCAGCGCCGCGTTGCGCCCGAAGTCCCGGGTGATGGGATTCGCGCGCTCGGTCATCTTGCCCGGGTGGGGGCAGTCATTCAATGAGCGGCCCGGCCGTGCCCTGTTCTACCTGACCACCGAGATCGCCGCGGCGGGCGCGGCCACCTATCTGGCCACGCAGTACAACCACTCGGTCACCCGCTACGAGCGCATCGCCGATAGTCTGCAGGCGGCCGCCACGGTGGCTGAGATCGAGCGCTACAACGCGAAGCTCGCCGACCACGAAGCCGCTTGGCGCGCGCACTACGACGATGCCAAGACGGCAGCGTTCGTCGCCGCGGGCATCTGGGCCCTGGCGGCGGTCGACGCGCTGGTGTTCGGCCCGGTGCGCGAGGACCTACCGATGCGGATCTCCCTGGACGCTGCGCCGGCGTCGCTTCTGGGCTCTCTCGAGACCTCTCCCTCACACCCGGCGAGCGCGTCGCGGCTCGCGGTGACGGTGCACTTTTGATGAGGCTCCCACTGACTCCCATCCGCTCCATCTGCGGCCTTGCGGCACTTGCCGTCGCTCTCGCCCTCGCGGGTTGCGGCGCTCGCCCGAACCCCGTCACGCGCCCCGCCCCCGGCATCGCGGCGCCGGTCAACCTGACCGGGCAAGTAGGCGGCAATGGCGCAGTCCTGCTCTCCTGGAATCCCGCCGGCGATGTGTCGCTCATCGTGCGCTATCGCGTCTACCGCGCGGTGGGGACCAAGGCGGATGCCAAGTTCGCGCTCATCGACTCCACCGTGGCGCCGCCGAACAGCACGACGGAGACCGTGGTCAGCATGGTTGTGCAGGGCCTGACCGTGGGGCAGACCTACCAACTCACGGTGGCCGCCGTCGGATTCACCGGCATCGAGGGGGAGCGCGCTCCGGCGATCATCACAACCGCCGCCCGCTATTCCATCCAGCTGAGCGACTGCACCACGGGGCTGACCTCGCTCACCAAGAGTCCGCTGGTGTGCGTGCGGCTGTTCGCCCCGCGCACGACGCAGTCCGTCGAACTCGCCGACGAGCCGACCTTCAGCACCGATGTCGAGCAGTTCGAATTTCCGGCCAGCAATCCACCGGTGATCCAGCATCGCTTCGTCGACTCGGATCCCAGTCACCAGGGGAATCGCATCGTGTACGCGCGATTCACCTCGGATACCGGCGTGCAGTCCGCAATCGTCTCCAGCCAGATTCGCTACGACGCGTTCGCCGCGCTCGATTCCGTGGTGGTCAGCCCGCGCTCGCACGTCTTCGTGACGGGCGAGGTGGTGCACCTGGCCGCCTACACGACGCAGCGCGAGACTGGTGGCTCGGTGGTGTTCTCGCTCAGCAACCCGGGCAAGACGGTCACCATCCCGCGCACCGCCAACGACAATGGCACCAACGGCGATCGCGTGGCGGCCGACGGCGTCTACGAGGTCGACTACACGGTCACCGGGCAGACGCTCAACGAAATCACCGACGCCGTCCCGCTGGCGGTGTTCACCGATGCCGCCGGCAACGTGTCCTCCGAACTGCGCGGCTCGCAGTCCGTGACGATCAACGTGCCGCCGCCGGCGGTGCGCATGAACACACCGGTGCCCTTCTCCAACGGCGCCAGCATCTCGTACACGCCCACCAACGTGAGCGACTGGGCCTCGTACGAAACCTACTACTCGACCGATTCGCTGGCGCTCGCGGGGGCCGAATGTTCCACCTGCCCGGCGCCGCCGCCTTCGCCGTGCACGTCGATTTGCCACTGGGATTCGTGGACGACGGACCAG
>JBKJUD010000402.1:0-3875 GCA_046590735.1 Candidatus Eiseniibacteriota bacterium
CGGGGTCGCTGGCGCTCGGGGTGACGGTGAGCTGCGCCTGCTCGGGCGCGACCTGGTTGGGGATGCTCGCGAGGGTCGGCGGGCGGTTGACGTTGTTGACGGTGATGGAGAACGAGGCGAAGGCGGTGCCGCCCTTCCCGTCATTCGCGGTGAGCGTCACACCGGGATACTCGCCGGCCTGGGAGTAGCTCGGCGTCCAGGTGAGCACGCCCGTGGTCGCACTCACCGTCGCACCCGAGGGCAGGCTGCTGCCGGACCAGGTGAGCGGATCGCCGTCGGGATCGCTCCCAACAGGGGTGACGGTCAGCAGCGCGTTCTCGTTGACGACCTGATTCGCGATCGCGTTGACCGTCGGCGGACGATTCACCGCGTTGACCGTCACCGTCATCTTCATCTGCAGCGACTCGTGCGGCCGGCAGAACACCGGCACGCTGCCCGGGACGGTGAACACGTACTCGTACCACACGCCGGACCCGTTGCAGGTGGCATCGAACAGCGTCCCGGCATTGGGGTCGGAGAAGCCGGTGCCATTGGTGATGGTGTGGTTCTGGCCCGCTTGGGCGACGTTCTGCCAGCGGACCGTGTCGCCCACGCTGATGGTCACCGCGGTGGGCGCGTACTTGTAGTTGGACATCATCACCGTCACCTTGGTGGCGGCGGAGGCGGCCGGGGCCAACGCGGTGAGCGCGGCCACGACGAGGCAGGGCGCAAGCTTCATCGATGGAACCTCGTATCGGGAGCGGGTGGGTCGTGCCCGGCAGGACACGCGCGTCGATCGTGGGGAGCCGCTGGGTCGACAGCCTGAGTATCCCCGATGAGGCCGGGGTGGACAAGGCCGCCGCGTCCGTGCGGGGATGCCAAGGGGGCCCGGACATCGGCCCGGGCCCCCTTCGTGCTGCGTGCCGCCGATGCCCGGGGGCCGGCGGTGTGTGCGCTGCCTCAGTCGATCTTGACGATCCGCTGCTGCACCTGCCGTCCCGCGCCCTCGACGCGCAGCAGATACACACCGCCTGCCACGCGGGCGCCGCGGCTGTCGGTGCCGGACCAGGTGAAGCGCGAGTAGCCCTGGGCGAGCGTGCCGTGGCTCAGCACCGCGACCTGGCGGCCCGAGACCGTCCACAGGCTGACGGTCGCCGCCGTGCGCGCCGGCGAACCGACGATGATCTCGGAGCGCGCGCTGAAGGGGTTCGGGGCAATCGCCACGATGCCGAGCGCCGTGGGCGCCGGCAGGCCATCCAGCGGGATGCTGCTGGCGTCGAGCGTCACCGTGATGTCGAAGGACGCCGAGGCGGTGAGGGAGCCCGGGTCGGAGGCGGTCAGCGTCACGTGGCTCACCGAGCCGACATCCGACGGCTGCGGCGTCCAGGTCAGTTGGCCGGTGCTGCTGTTCAGCGTGGCGCCGGCCGGCACGCCGGTGCCGCTCCAGGTCAGCGCGTCGCCGTCCGGGTCGCTGCCGCTGGGCGTCACCACGAGTGTGTGCAGTTCCTCGACCACCTGGTTCGGGATGCTGGCGACCGAGGGGGAGCGGTTCACGTTGTTGACCGTGATGCTGAACGAGGCCGACGCGGTGCCGCCGCGGCCGTCGTTCGCCGTGATCGTCACGCCCGGGTAGAGGCCCGACTGGCTGAAGGTCGGCGTCCAGGTGAGCACGCCGGTGGAGCTGCTGACCGTCGCACCGCTGGGCAGGCTGCTGCCGGACCAGGTGAGCACGTCGCCGTCGGGATCGGATCCGGACGGGGTGACGGTGAGCAACTGGTTCTCGTTGACCACCTGGTTCGAGATCGCGTTGACGACCGGCGGACGGTTGCTGGAGTTGACCGTCAGGGTCATGTTCATGAACCCGTCGTGGTTGCGGCAGAAGACCGGGATGACGCCGGAGGTGTTGGACACCCAGAGTCCGCTGGCGCCCCCACCGGTGAGGGTGATGTCGAAGATCGTCCCGGCGTTGGGGTCCATGGCGCTGGTGCCATTGGTGGCGGTGTGGAACTGCGACCCGGCGGCGTTGACGAACCGGACGGTGTCTCCCTGGGTGATGGTCAGGGCGCTTGGGGTGTACTTGAAATTGGACACCGTCACGGTGAACTTGGCGGCGGCGTGGGCACTGGGCGCGGCGAACGCTCCCAGCACACAGGCCAGCGCGACGGCACGCAGGGACTTCTTCATCGGTAGACCTCTCGTGACTGTGGGCAGAGTGGGGTGGACAGCGCGCAGGGCCGGGGCCGTGCTGCGCGAGAGGTTCGCGACAACATTCGGGACAAGGAGTGAGTATACCGGCAGCCCGGCGGCGGGGGCAAGCGGGCGGAGGGCGCCGCGGGCGTCGCCGGGGGCTGGACGCCGGTTCGTGGCGGTGCCTACACTTGGCCCCCTCGTCCCCTGGAGGAACCCCGGTCATGGATTTCGCCGCCCGCCGCGCCGCCCTGCTCCGCCAACTTGGCGGCGGGGTCGTCATCCTCACCGCCGCGCCCGCGGTCATCCGCTCGCACGACTCGCACTTCCCCTATCGTCAGGACAACGACTTCTATTATCTGACCGGATTCACCGAACCGCGGGCGGTCGCGGTGCTGTCAGCGATCGAGGGGCAACCCCCGCTGACGCTGTTCGTGCGTTCACGCGACCCGGAGCGGGAAACCTGGGACGGACCGCGCGCCGGCGTTGACGGCGTGATCGAGCGCTTCGGCGCCACCGCTGCCTACCCCATCGACGATCTCGCGACGCGCTTGCCGGCGCTGGTGAGCGCGGCCGACCAGGTCGCCTACACGCCCTCCCGCGACGGCGAGCTGCACGACACCATCGACGCGGTCCTGCGCGCCGCGGCCCGCGGCCGCATGCGCACCGGCCGCGGGCCGCGCGCGATCGCGGACGCCGCCGGCGCCATCCACGAGTTGCGCCTGTTCAAGGACGAGCCCGAGCTGGTGGCGATGCGCTGCGCCGCCGACATCACCGCCGCCGCGCACGCCGAGGTGATGCGCGTCGCCGCGCCGGGCGTGTGGGAGTACGAGGCGGAGGCGGCCTTTCACTACACCGTGCGGCGGCTGGGCGCGATGGGGCCCGCGTACCCGTCGATCATCGCCTCGGGCGCGAATGCCTGCACGCTGCACTACGTCACCAACGACTGCCAGATGCGCGACGGGGACCTGCTGCTCATCGACGCCGGCGCCGAGTTCGATCACTACGCCTGCGACGTCACCCGCACCTTCCCGGTCAATGGCGTGTTCAGCCCGGCGCAGCGCGAGGTGTACGAGATCGTGCTGCGCGCGCAATTCGCCGGCATCGACCGCGTGCGGGTGGGCTGCCACTTCAAGGACGCGCACATCGCGGCGCTGCGGGTGATCTGCGAGGGATTGGTGTCGCTCGGCGTGCTCACCGGCGAAGTCGACGCGATCATCGAGGAGCAGACCTTCAAGCCGTTCTACATGCACAGCACGGGGCACTGGCTGGGACTCGACGTGCACGACATGGGGCAGATGATGGTCGAGGGCGTGCCGCGCGCGCTGGAACCCGGCATGGTGATGACGGTGGAGCCGGGCCTCTACTTCGCGCTGCGCCACGCGAACGTGCCGGAGCGGCTGCGCGGCATCGGCGTGCGCATCGAGGACGATGTGGCGGTGACCGCGGGCGAGCCGGAGGTGCTCACCGCGGCGATCCCGAAATCCGTCGACGCGGTGGAGGCCGCATGGGCCGCGTTGCATCGGACACCGGTCGGGGCCGGCGCCGCCTGAGCCTCCGGCGCTACTTCTGCCGGCTGAACGCCCAGGAGCCCACCAGCACCGTCGTCAGCGAAAACACCGCTACCACCGCGATGTCCAGCGCCAGCGGAAAGGTGTGGACGTGCACGAGGATCGCGCGCATGCCGTCCACCGCGTAGGTGATCGGGT
>JBKJUD010000175.1:0-2762 GCA_046590735.1 Candidatus Eiseniibacteriota bacterium
ATCACCCTCGTCGAGGGCGACATCACCGACCCCGCGTCGCTGCCCGCCGTGGTGCGCGGCGCCGACGTGGTGATCCACTGCGCGGGCCTGGTGGAACATCGCGATCTCCCGCAGCTCGAAGACATCAATCGCGGCGGCAGCGAGAACGTGGCGCGCGCCGTGCGCGAGGCCATCGCGGAGGGCGCCGGGCCCTCGCGCGTGGTGTACATTTCGAGCCTCGCCGTGGCCGGCGCCAGCGTCGACGGGCAGCCGAGGACAGAGGCCGACACGCCGCGGCCGCTGAACGACTACGGCCGCACCAAGCTCGCCGGCGAGGACGCCATCCTCGCTCTGCGGGATGTGTGCGAGGCCGTGTCGATCCGTCCCCCGGCGATCTATGGGCCGCGCGATGTCGCATTCCTCGCGATGATCCGCCTGCTGCGCCTGGGCCTGCGCCCGGTGACCGGCGTGTGGGGACCGCGCCGCCGCATCTCGATCGTGCACGTCGCAGACGTGTGCGAGGCGGTGTGGCTGGCCGCCACGCATCCGCGCGCGAGCGGCGCCTACTTCGTCAGCGACACCCAGCTGCATCCCTTCGAGGAGGTCACCGCGAGCATCGCCGCCGCGCTGGGTCGGCGCACGCTGGCGGTGCCGCTCATTCCCGCGGTCGTGCGGGGCGCCTGGCAGGTCTCCGCCGGCTGGGAACGGCTCACCGGCCGCACTGGCATCGTGACGCGCGGGCAGGCCGAACAACTGCTCGCCGGCGAATGGATCGTCAGCACCGCGCGTCTCGAACACGAACTGGGCTTCGTCCCGCGGCACGCCCTCGCGCCGGGGTGGCGCGAGACCATCGAGTGGTATCGCCAGGAGGGATGGATCCGATGACCACGACGTGGCGCCCGGGTGACGGTCCCAACACGCATCGGCGCCCGGGCTACTGGGACCTCCTGCGCGAGGGTTGGTCGCTGTTCTTCAGCGTGCTGCCCCGCTGGATCGGCGTGGGATTGCCACTCCTGCTGCTCGCCGACGTGCTGCAGGCCGGCGTGCCCCCGGAGAACCATGTCCGTGCCGTGGCCCTCGCCGTCCCGGTCAGCCTTCTGCCGGCCTTCGCGAATGCCGGGCTGTTCCTGCTCGTCTGGGACGAACTGCGCGGCGAGACGGTGTCGCAGGCCGAGACGTGGGGCACGGTGGCGCGCCGTATCATCACGATCTGGCTGATCTCCCTCGCCTCGATCGCCCTGACGCTGGTGGGACTGCTGCTGCTGCTGGTGCCGGGCGTGTGGATCGGGGTGCGGCTCGGGTTCGCCCAGATCGCGGCCACGCTGGTCCCCGACGAAGCGATGGCGCTCGAACGCTCCTGGAAGCTGACGTCCGGCCGCTTCTGGTGGACGGCCGGCCTCTTTCTCAGCCTCGGCCTCGCGAGCATGTGCCTGATGGCGCCGGGCATGATCCTGCAGTCCTTCAGCAGCGGGGCGCTGGCACGCGCGGCGACCGGTGTGCTGATCTCGCTGGCCGCCGGACCGATGATGGCCGCGCTGGTGGTGGCCTTCGCGGCGATCCGGTCCGAGCAGGAATGGGTGCCGGCGGGCTGGCATCCCGCGGAGCACACCGGTGATCCGATGAAGCGTCCGGCGGGGGCGCCGCCCGGCGCATCTGCCGGGCGTGAGGACGATCCGGCTCCCCCGCCCCCAGCCGATGAGGAGTTGCCGCACGGCGGCGCCCCGGCGCCGTTCGAATAGCGCCGGGACGCAGACGGCGGGGCTGGTCCTTGACGCCGTTCGCGCCGGTGTGGTCCCCTTGCCGTCCCGTGAAAACCTCAACCCCTGACGCCGTCCCCGATCCCGCCGTCCCCTTCCATCCCTGGTTGAATCGCTTCGCGTGGTTCACGGCGGTGTGGACCTTCCTGCTGGTGTGCGCCGGCGCCTCGGTGACCAGCACCGGCTCCGCGCTCGCCGTCCCCGACTGGCCGCTGTCCTACGGCACCCTGTTTCCACGCATGACCGGCGGCGTGATCTTCGAGCATGGCCACCGGGTGATCGCCGGGTCTGTCGCGCTGTGCCTGTTCGCGCTGGCGGGCTGGCTGTGGCGGGTGGAGCGCCGCGCGTGGATGCGCCGGCTGGGAGTGCTCGCCGCGCTCCTCGTCGTCGTGCAGGCGGTGCTCGGCGGCGTGACGGTTCTCCTGCGCTTGCCGCCGCTGGTCTCGGTGAGTCACGCGGCGCTCGCGCAGGCGGTGTTCGCGTTGACGGTGGTGCTGGCGCTGGCGACCTCGCGCGCGTGGGCGGCGCCACACGGCGCGACGCGGCGCGCCGCGCTCGACTCCACGGTGGTGCGCACCGCGACGCTGGCGATGACGCTGGTGTACGCGCAGATTCTGGCCGGCGCGATCGTCCGTCACACTTTCGCGGGCCTGGTGTTTCCCGACTTTCCCACCTCGGGCGGCCGCTGGATCCCGGTGATCGAGTCGGTGGGCGCGGCGGCGCAGTTCGCGCACCGAGTGGGTGCGGTGGTGGTGACGCTCGTGCTCTGGCACCTCGCGGCATTCGTGCAGCGGCATGCGGCCGGGCATCCCGTGCTGGTGCATCTCTCGCGGGTGCTCGCGGTGCTCGTCGTCGTGCAGTTCGCGCTCGGCGCCTCGGCGATCTGGACGCGGCTGAACATCCTCGTGACCATCGCGCACGTGGCGACTGGCGCGCTGATCTTCGTCACCACGGTGGCGGTGTATGCGTGGAGCCGGCACCTGGCCGCCCCGACGCGCGCGCGGCGACTGCGTCTCCCGCGTGCGT
>JBKJUD010000257.1:0-3656 GCA_046590735.1 Candidatus Eiseniibacteriota bacterium
CGTGACGTTCACCGTCGCCGGCGTGTCACCACTGGGGCACAGCACCGGGAACGAACAGGCGCCGTTGTACGGAGTTGCGGACCACGCCACCGACGAATTCGACGGCGAGGGAACGGATGCATGAACCAGAGCGGACGAGCCGAGCAGCGCTGCCGCCACCGTCAAACCGATCGCAAAGTGCCGAGACATTGACCACCTCCATGGGGGGCAAAGAAGCGTTGCGGGCCGAGGAGCCTGGTACCCCCGAAGGGCTCCGTGGGCGGATCATCGAACCGCCGGGTCTCCCCGGCGACGATCCTCATACACAGGCCATCAGTCCTGGTTCCGAAAAGTCTGACAGCATTTCCGCCGCGACTCCACGATTCGGACGCGCGGTGGTGAAACTGCCGCAGGACTGCACGTGTGGGCAAGATGCAAACCCGGCCCGCACAGCGCGGGAGGGCGGCGTCGGTCCACTCGTGCGCCACCGACGGAAGGAAAGGTGTCCGCGGGCGCCATCTGATACCTGACGATTCCCCGCGCCGCGGGGCCACGTGTCCGCCGGAATCGGCGCGATGACTTGACGAGCCCGCGCGCCAAGCCCACCATCCGCCGCCAATCGCCAGCGGGTGCCTTCCAGCGCCGGCCGCACGGCGGGACACGCGGGGTGTGGAGGGAGCGGGATGCTGTCGGTGGAAATCAGCCACGTCTCGAAGTCGTATGCCGGCAAGGACGCGGTACGCGACGTCAGCGTCAGCATCCCGGACGGAAAGGTGCTGGCGCTGCTCGGTCCCAATGGAGCCGGCAAGACCAGCCTGATCCGGATGATGATGGGCATCACCGAGCCGGACTCCGGCACGATCCTGTTCTCCGGCAGGCCCCGCAGCTCCGACTTGCCCAACCGCATCGGCTATCTGCCCGAGGAGCGCGGCCTGTACCGCAAGCAGCGCGTCATCGAGGTGCTCGAGTACTTCGCGGCGCTCAAGGGCGTGACAAGCGCCGACGCGCGCCAGCGCGCCACCCGCTATCTCGAGCGGTTCGAACTGGCCGACTGCGCGCAGAAGAAGATCGAGTCGCTGTCGAAGGGCATGCAGCAGAAGGTCCAGCTCATCGCCACCTTGCTGCACGAGCCGGAACTCCTTGTGCTCGACGAGCCGATGTCCGGGCTCGACCCGGTGAACACCCGGGTGGTCATGGACGTGATCCGCGAGCAGCGGGACGCGGGACGTGCCGTCATCCTGTCCACGCACCAGATGTTCCATGCCGAGACGCTGGCGCAAAACGTGGTGATGATCCACAACGGACGGGTCGTGCTCGACGGCGCCATCGGCGACGTGCGCCGGCGCTACTCCGAGGATGCGGTGATGGTGGACGGGGCGACCGACCTGCACGGCCTCGCGACCGTGGCCGAGGCGGTGGCGATCGGCGATCACCTGAAGGTGCGCCTGCAGCCGGCGTCCTCGCCACGCGAGTTCATGGCGGAACTGGTGGCCGCCGGCCGCACCTGCCAGCGCTTCGAGGTGGCGCTCACGCCGCTCGAGGACATCTTCATCCAACTCGTCAAGGAGACGCGCGCATGAACCGCGTGACCGTGGTGGCGCGCCGGGAATTCCTGGCGATGGTCCGTCGCAAGAGCTTCCTCATCTGGACGCTGGCGATGCCGGTGTTCATCGCCGCCTACGGGCTGATCGTGGGGCTGCCGGCGATCCAGTCGAAGAAGAAGGCGGCCGAAGGCTCCTCGATCGGCATCGTGAACCTGGCGCCGGCCTTGAGCTTTCCCGACACGCTGGTGGCGCCGCCCCCGGCGGATTCCGCGACGGCCGGGATGCCGTGGGCGCCCGCGGCGGTGTCGGTGGGTTCGATGCGCTTCCACAGCTTCCCCGATACCACGGCCGCCCGTGTGGCCTTCACCAGCGGGGGGATCATCGCCTTCTACGTCCTGCCCGACACGTTCATGGCGACCGGGACCGCCTTCCGCTTCGGGCACACCGAGTCGGTCGGCAAGGACGATGATGCGGAGCGCGGCGCGTTCGACCGGCTGCTGCGCCGCGCCGTGCTCAGCGGCCACGTCGACGCCGAGGTGATGGAACGCGCGGTGGCGCCGATTCCGAGGAAGCACCTGCGGGTGGTCGAACTCCAGGACGACGGCCAATTCGGCGAGCGTCCCCGGGGCGATCGCCTCACCGCGTTCCTCGTGCCGCTGCTGTTCGGCGTGCTGCTGGTCATCTCGATGATGGGCAGCGGCACCTCGCTGCTGCTGGGCATCGCGGAGGAGAAGGAGAACCGGGTCATGGAGATCCTGCTCTCCTCGCTGCGGCCCGAGGAGTTGTTCGCGGGCAAGATGATCGGCCTGGGGGCGGCGGCGTTGCTGCAGATGGGCATCTGGATTGCCGGCGCGCTGCTGTTCTCGGCGCAGGGGCTGCCGATGCTGCTGTCCAGCGCGGCCTCCGCGGCGGTGCCGCTGCAGGTGTGGCTGGGGTGCCTGCTGTTCTTCCTCGGCGGCTACTTCCAGTACGGCAGCCTGATGCTGGGCTTCGGTTCGCTGGGCAACACGGCCCGTGAGAGCCAGCAGATCACCTGGGTGTGGACGATGCTCACGATGCTGCCGTTCATCCTGCTGGGGTCGTTCATCGAGGATCCCAACGGGGCGCTCGCCCGCACGCTCTCCTTCATCCCGATCACCGCGCCGCTGGGAATGATGCTGCGGATGTCCGGCGGCGGGCTGGGGTGGTGGGAGATGCCGCTGGCGCTGGCCATCGTGTTCGGCGGGGCGCTCGTTGCGCTGTTCCTGTCGGCGAAGATGTTCCGCGTGGGCATCCTGTTGTACGGCAAGCGCGTGACGCTGCCGGAAATCCTGCGCTGGCTCCGCACCTAACGCCAGCCGGCTGACGGTCGCCGGGGCCGGTGTGCCATGGGGAGGGCCCCGCACGGGTTCTCCCGTCGTGGATCGGGGCAGATCCCCGCGGCTCTGCCGTGCGGCAGCCCTTTTCGCTCATCCCGCCCCGAATCGCCGCCGATCTAAGCTGCGATCGCCACCGTGCGGTCGCCGGCCGTGGACAGACCACGCCGCTAGGGATGGCGGCGCGCAGGGGACATGCCCCGGTCAGGTGGGGTGCCCGTGCAGCGCGCGGGAGGATCGATCGTGAACGTTCATCACCGTGGCCAGGGCGGGACGCCCGCGGCCCTCGTTGGGGCCATCATCCACGACTATGCCGGCTACCGGAAGCGCGAGGAGCGCCGGCTCGACGACAAGCGCATCCGCTCCTATATCGCCCTGCGGCTGTCGGCCTGCGCGAAGGAGCTGCTGCGATTCCGCGCCGTGCACGACGCCGGGCTCAACGGCACCGCCGACGACTTCGACCTCGGGCTGCGCCGGCTGCGCAGCGCCATCGACTCGGTGACCGACGTGCCCACCGGGTACACCGCCTTCTTCGATTCGCTGCTGCCGCGGACCGAGGAGGCCGCGCGGGTGGCCGAAGCGGATCTCGAGCTGATCCAGCGGGCCGACGAGCTGGTCACGATCGTCGGCCGGCTCATCCAGGTGCAGGTACACGATCCCGCCTTTCGGAACGACTGTGGCGTGCTGTGCCAGAAGGTGACCGAACTGGCGCGAGGCGTCGAAACCAGGGATCACCTCTTCGCGGTCTGATCCAGACCCCCGGCGGGCGGCCTCGAGT
>JBKJUD010000262.1:0-3045 GCA_046590735.1 Candidatus Eiseniibacteriota bacterium
CGTGACGTTCACCGTCGCCGGCGTGTCACCACTGGGGCACAGCACCGGGAACGAACAGGCGCCGTTGTACGGAGTTGCGGACCACGCCACCGACGAATTCGACGGCGAGGGAACGGAGGCCACAGCCAACGACGCGGACGCGATGAGAGCTGCAGCAAGGAAGCCAATGACGACGTGCCTTGACATTGTGACACCTCCAAAATGGAACCAATGATCACCGAGGCAGTTGCGAGATAGAAAAACGGCAGAAGTGCTTGGAAGTCACACGCTAGCGACCGTGCGGCAGCCAATCAACCAACCACGTGGAGCGTCAGCAGATCGCAAGCCGGTCTGAAAGCACGTACTGGAGTATAGCAAAGCTGTAAAAGCAGGGTCAACCGTGAAAAGAAATCCGGGTGAACGGCGCCATCCCCTTGCTTCTCAGCGAGTTGTCGAGGCCGACGCGGGGCTTCCGGGTTCTCCCCGGCGCCCCGCGTCCCCGGGCGTGGTGGTGGGCGAAACAGGATTCGAACCTGTGACCCCTTGCTTGTAAGGCAAGTGCTCTAACCAGCTGAGCTATTCGCCCGCCGCGGGAATCGAGTCCTCGGCGCCGGCCTTGCGGCTGGACACCAGGAGGCCGGCCGGCAGCAGCACGCAGTAGCCCCCGACGAGCAGGAACGGCGCCAAGGTCATCGACCCGCGCGCCAAGGCGATGAACCCGAGGACGATGACCACCAGGCCCGCCCCGAGGATCTGCCAATTGCGCCGGCCCAGCGGCAGGCGGGGCTGGGAGGATTCGTCCGAGACCACGCGGCGGCGGGCCAGGGTTTCCCGGCGGCGTGGAGGCTGCTTGGCGGCGGCTGACTTCTCACCGCCCCGGGTCCGTGCTTCGGCCATGGTGCGTTCCTCCCTCGTGAATCCCCCGTCGTGGGGGACGGTGTGACGTGTGGCGGATCAGCCGCGCAGTGCCTCGCGCAGCCCGGCAAGATCGAGCGTCACCTGCTGGAACCCGAGGGCGCGCAGCGCGGCCACGACCTCCTCACGCACCGGCGCGGCCAGAAGGCGCGCCATGTCTTCCGGAAACAGCTCGAGCCGTGCCCAGGTACCATGCGAGCGAACGCGGAACTGGGTGAACCCGCGCGCCCGCAGCACGGCCTCGGCGGCGCCCACCTGGTCGAGTCGCGCTTCCGTGACTTCGACCCCGTGGACTATACGCGATGCCAGGCACGCCATCGCGGGCTTGTTCCACACCGGCAGGCCCAGGCATTCGGCCATCGCGCGGACATCGGCTTTCCCGCACGCGGCCTCGACCAGCGGACTGCGCACACCGTGGTCGGCGGCGGCGCGTCGCCCGGGACGATCGTCCCCGAGGTCTCCGAGATGCGTGCCATCCAGAATGGTCGCACCGCGCGCATCGGCGATCTCGCGCAACGCCGCGTAGAGGGTGTCCTTGCAGAAGAAGCAGCGGTCGGCCGCGTTGCGGCGGTAGCCCTCCTTCGAGAGTTCGTCGGTCACGCACGTCTCGACCGGGATCCCGAGGTCGGCGGCGAGGGCCAGGGCCGCGTCGAGTTCCGCGGCCGCGAGGCTGGCCGAGTGACCGATCACACCGAAGGCTCGCTCCCCCAACTCGCGCGCCGCCACCGCCAGCACCACCGCGCTGTCGACCCCGCCCGAGTACGCCACCAATGCGGCGGGCAGCGGACGCAGCACCGCGGCGAGCCGCGCGAGGGCCGCCTCGCCGCGACGGCGGCGCGCGGGCGCGTCCTCCGGGGGCGCCGTGGGCGGGTCCGGCATCAGCAGAGTGGGGATCGGTGCGGCGGAGCGGGTCATGGGTGTCCTGGACCGGCGTTGCGCGAGGCGGGCGGTGCGGTGCTGCCGCCGCGCACCCGCGCGGTCGCTGCGTCGTGCTCGGCGAGCGTGCGTGTGAAGATGTGGTGGCCGTCGCCGGTGGCGACGAAGAACAGGTCGTCGTTCGGCTGCAAAGGGTGGAACACCGCGCGGACCGATGCAAGACCCGGGTTGGCGATCGGTCCCGGCGGCAGGCCTTCGTGGCGATAGGTGTTGTACGGCGAGTCCACCGCGAGGTCCTTGTAGTAGATGCGCTCGCGGCGTCCGCCGAGGGCGTAGGCGACGGTGGGATCGGCCTGCAGGCGCATCCGGGTGCGCAGCCGGTTGAGATACACCGCGGCGATGTGCGGACGCTCCTCCGGCACGTGCGCCTCGGCCTCGACGATCGAGGCCAGCGTGATGGCCTGCTGCCGCGTCAGCCCCTGCGGCGGCCGGGCATCGCCGAACTCGTCGCCGTAGAGCCGGGCGAACCGGCGCGTCATCTGCGCGACGATCTCGCGCGGGGTCATGTCGGGCAGGATCTTGTAGGAGTCCGGGAACAGGTAGCCCTCGAGCGTCGGCGTGGTGACGCCGAGTTCCTCGCGCAGGGCGGAATCGCGCACGGCGGCCAGGAACTCCCCGGTGTCCAGGCCGATGGCCGCGTGCAGCGTGTCGGCCATCTCGCGCGCGGTCAGGCCTTCGGGCAGGGTGACGCGGAAGTCGCTCCCCTTCTGAAGGCGGTGCAGGATTTCCAGCACGCTCATGCCGGGGGCGAGGTCGTACTGGCCGGCGCGCAGGCTGCGGTCCATCTGCAGGCCACGCGCGGTGAGCACGAACAGCAGCGGGCTGTGGATGATGCCGCCGGTGGCCAGGGTGTGGGCGATGTCGGAGACGCCGCTGCCGCGCCGGATGGTCACTCGGCGCGTGTCCGAGTCGCTGCCCGAGGGGAGCACGGTGCCGCGCAGCACCAGAAACACCCCGAGCAGGCCGATCACGGCGATGGCCAGGTCACGCAGCTGCCAGCGCCGCAGGCGGCCGTTCACGCGCCGAACTCCACGGCGCCGGCGCGTTCCCAGGCGCGGGTGTCGAGCGCGGTCTGCAACAGCAGGGTGGCGGCGCCGCGGTCGACGGCGGCCTTGTCGCCGCCCTGCCCCATCTCGCGCAGGGCGCGGGTGGCCTGGGCGGACGTCAGGCGCTCGTCGGCGAAGACGAGCGGCGGCGCGCCGTGGCGTGCGAGGC
>JBKJUD010000367.1:0-5448 GCA_046590735.1 Candidatus Eiseniibacteriota bacterium
CTCAACGTGATGATGCCGGTCATCGCCCACAACCTGCTTGGCGAACTCGACGTGCTGGGCAAGACGCTGCCGCTGTTCCGCGTGCATTGCGTCGACGGCATCACCGCCGACGAGGACCGCTGCCGCGCGTATGCGGATTCCACCATCGGGCTGGCGACGATCCTCAACCCGGTCGTCGGGTACGAGAAGGCGGCGAAGGTGGCGAAGGACGCGACGGCGTCCGGTCGCAGCATGGTGGAGTCGGCGGTGAAGCTGGGCGTGCTGACCGAGGCGCAGGCGGAGCGCGTGTTCGACCCGTCGAAGATGACGGAACCCGGGGTGCTGGGGTCGCTGGAGGGCTAGGCGCGCGGCACTGCGAGCCGTCTTTCGCCGATGTGACGGGACGCACGCGCTCGTCGATCGTCACCGCTTCCCTAATGCGCGGCGCTCGTTGCCCGCGCAACGCGCTTCGCACGCGGGCTTGTCTGCGTCGCTTGAGTACGGTCGTCCGTTTGCGGCTCCACATCGGGCACCCGCGCCAGCGCTGCGAGGCACTTCTCGCGGCTGCCTCGGTGGGCGCGCTTCATCAAGTCAGGCCACAGCCGCGCGATGTCGAGCCGGACGCCGGTCACGGCAGCCGAGCGATAGAGATTGTTGCGCGGTACGACGACTTTGAACGCCCCACCGTCGTTCACCAAGAACTCGACGCTTTGCGCGACGGGATCGACGATCCAGTACTCCAGGACACCGGCTTCAGCGTAGGCGAGCAACTTGGCGCCATGATCGCGCCGAGCGGTCCCCGGCGAGAGTACTTCAACGACCAAGTCGGGCGCGCCTTCCAGGCGCTTGCGTACGATGTCGCGACGCTCGGGTGAGACATAGATCACATCTGGCTGCACAACGGAGTGCGGTTCGAATACCACATCAAGCGGCGCCATGAATGCCTCGCCCCCGGTGCGCCGCGCGGCGGCCGTCAGCTGCAGAAAGATTGCGCCAGCAATTCGCTGATGTGTGACGTCCGGACTGGGGACCACGTAGAACCTCCCGAAAAGCAGCTCGCATCGCGGCTCATCGGGAAGCGCGAAATAGTCCTGGACACGGTACGGACCCCGTCGGGAGGCGGGAGTGAAACTGTCGGTTGAGTAGGTTGGCTCCAACATCGCCATGATTCCTCTGTCGCCAAGAACGGTTTGCCGCTGTGCGCGAACGATGACGCTCTCGCTCCTCGCGGTTTCTACGGGACCGGCACTTCCGCACGAGATCGACCCGCTTCAGGCAGCAGAAATGCGCAGCCGCTCGCGGATCACGTCGGCTCCGGCGAGGTCCTCCTCCGCCAGGAGCCGATTCGCATCCAGCACCAAGCGCCCTGCTTCCCCGAGACTGGCGCGTCCCTCTTCAAGCGTCGCGCCCTGGGTGTTGCCGCCTGGCAGTTCCTCCACAGATCCGATATACCCCTCGGGCACTCGGCGGGCCACCGCGGCAAAGTCGTTCTCCATGCTGCACCACTCCCAATCCCGAAGCGACGATGATTCGACGTGCCCGCCTTCCAGGGCCCGCGAGCGAGCGGACAGCGTATCACAGCCTCCCGACCGCGGCGGCGAACCGCGTCGGCTGGCACCACATAGCCGTCGTCAGCGCCCGCCCCCTTGGCCCTCGACGCCGCCCCGGCCCACGTGTAGGATACCGCCCTCTCAGTCTGGGACGCCCGCGACGGCGCCCGGACCGCGTGCCCGACAACTCGACCGAGGCCTCACTCGTGAGCGACAGAACACCGGAAATCCTGCGCGGCGCCATCCCCGTGCCCTCGGGCATGAGCGCGGCCACCGCGGCCATGACCCAGAAGGCCGACGCGGACATCGACGCGGCGCCCATGGGCAAGGGCTGGATGGTCACCACGCTCGACCAGGCGGTCGCGTGGGGCCGCAAGAACGCGCTGTGGCCGTATGCCTTCGGCACCGCGTGCTGCGCCATCGAGTTCATGGGCACCGTCGACGCGCACTACGACCTCGCGCGCTTCGGCGCCGAGGTGCTGCGATTCTCGCCGCGCCAGGCCGACATGATGATCGTCGCCGGCACCATCACCGACAAGATGGGCCCGGTGCTGCGCAAGGTGTACGAGCAGATGCTCGAGCCGAAGTACGTCATCGCGATGGGCGTCTGCGCTTCCAGCGGCGGCTTCTACCGCGCCTATCACGTCATGCAAGGGATCGACGAGGTGGTGCCAGTGGACGTCTACGTTCCGGGTTGTCCGCCCACGCCCGAGGGGCTCATCGACGCGGTGATCAAGCTGCAGCAACGCATCCAGAAGGGCGAGAACGCCCGCGCCGTCGACCGCCGGATCGTCCCTGCCGGCCAGATCATCGCCCGTGGTGGCACGCACTAGCCCGGAGCCCGGCATGCACTCGACGCAGTTCCCCGTCACACACCAGGCCCAGGAAGCGCTCGACGTCCTGCGCGCGGCCTGTCCCGACGCGATCCTGGGCGTCAGCGAGCAGTTCGGCGACCTCGCGATCACGCTCGATCGCCGCGTCGCCGTGCAGGCCTGCACCGCGTTGCGCGATGACCCCCGCACCCGCTTCGACTTCTTCATGGATCTCTGCGGCGTCGACTGGTACGAGAACCGCGACGTGCGCTTCGACGTCGTGCTGCATCTCTACTCCGTCGCGCTGAACCATCGCGTGCGCCTGATCTTCCCGGTGGGTGAAGGTGACGAGATCGACACGCTCATCGGCGTGTGGAAGGGCACCAACTGGTTCGAGCGCGAGTGCTGGGACATGTACGGCATCGTGTTCGCCGGGCATCCGTGGCTGCGCCGCATCCTCACGCACGAGGACTTCAAGGGCCACCCGCTGCGCAAGGATTACGATCCGACGCTGCGGCACCCCTACAGCGGCGATGCCGACCTGCCGCAGCGGCTGTTCGACGCCGAGCTGGGCGCGGGCGAGCTTGCCCCGCTGCCGGATGGGAGGATGGGCTAACCATGGATCCGTACGAGGTCGCAGCCCCCACCCAGGTCTCCGAGCGCCTGCTCATCAACATCGGCCCGGGCCACCCCGCCACCCACGGCACCTTCCGCGTCACCTGCGTGCTCGAGGGCGAGCGCATTGTCGATTCGTATACCCAGATCGGCTACCTGCACCGCTGCATGGAGAAGATGTCGGAGACCCACTCCTACCTGCAGGTGATGCCGTTCACCGACCGCTTGAACTACTGCTCGTCGTTCAACAACAACGTCGGCTACGCGATGACGGTGGAGAAGATGCTGGGGCTCGAGATCCCCGGCAAGGCGATGTACGTGCGAGTGATCCTGGCCGAGTGGAGCCGGATCATGGACCACCTGGTGTGCATCACCACCAACATCGTCGATCTCGGCGCGATCACCTCGTTCTGGTACGGCTTCGTGGTGCGCGAGATGATCTACGGGCTGCTCGAGGCCTGCTGCGGCGCGCGGCTCACCGTCAACTACGCGCGCATCGGCGGGCTCTCCGACGACATCCCGCCAGACTTCGTCGCGATGAACCGCAAGATCCTCGCGGCGATGGAGCAACTGTTCACGGACATCCACGAACTCAACACCAAGAACCGCATCTTCAACGAGCGCACCCGCGGCGTCGGCGCGATGACGCCGGAGAACGCGGTGGCCTGGGGCTGGAGCGGGCCGGTGCTGCGCGCCGCCGGCGTCGCCCTCGACATCCGCAAGGCCGAGCCCTACTACGACTACGACAAGTTCGACTGGGACGTGCCCGTCGGCACCACCGGCGACACCTACGACCGGTATCTCGTGCGCATGGAGGAGATCCGCCAGAGCGTGCGCATCATCGAGCAGGCGCTCGGTGGGATTCCCGAGGGCGCGTGGATCGTCGACAACCCGACCGTCGCGCTGCCGCCGAAGGACGAGGTCTACCACACCATCGAAGGCTTGATGGACCACTTCAAGCTGATCATGCACGGCATCAAGATGCCGGTGGGCCAGACCTACTGCGCGACCGAGGCCGCCAACGGCGAGCTGGGCTACTACATCATCAGCGACGGCGGGCAGAAGCCGTACCGCCTGCATGTGCGCCCGCCGTGCTTCGCCATCTTCTCCGCCTTCGACGAGATGCTGCGCGGCTGCTACGTCGCCGACCTCGTCGCCATCCTCGGCTCGCTGAACATCGTGGCCGGCGAACTCGAACGCTAGGAAAGGAACTCGCTGGCGTGCCGATCCTGAACCTCGTCACCGAAAACATCGACAAGCCGGGCGTCGACACGCTCGCGGGGTACAAGGCCATCGGCGGGTACGACGTGCTCGCGAAGGTTCTGCGCGACAAGCCCGAGCCCGCCTCGATCACCGAGGAAGTGAAGCTTTCCGGCCTGCGCGGGCGCGGCGGCGCCGGATTCCCGACGGGCCTCAAGTGGAGCTTCATCCCGAAGGACGCCGACACCGTCTACCTCGTCTGCAACGCCGACGAGAGCGAGCCCGGCACCTTCAAGGACAAACTGCTCATCGACAAGTTGCCGCACCGGCTGCTCGAGGGCATGGCGATCTCGGCGTACGCGCTGAAGTGCCGCACGTCGTTCATCTACATCCGCGGCGAGATGGCCGACGGCGCGAAGATCCTGCAGCGCGCGATCAACGAGGCGAAGGCCGCCGGCCTGCTCGGCGAGAACATCCTGGGCAGCGGCTGGTCGCACGACATCCTGCTGTTCCGCGGCGCCGGCGCGTACATCTGCGGCGAGGAGACCGGGCTGCTCGAGTCGCTGGAGGGCAAGCGCGGCTACCCGCGCATCAAGCCGCCGTTCCCCGCCATCAAGGGCCTCTACGGCAAGCCCACCGTCGTGAACAACGTCGAGACGCTGGCCGCGATCCCCTGGATCGTGCAGCACGGCGGCGCCGCGCACGCCAAGATCGGCACGCCGAAGTCCGCCGGCACCAAGATGTTCTCGGTCTGCGGCGACGTCGTGAAGCCCGGCGTCTACGAGATCGTCATGGGCGAGACAACGGCCCGGGAAATGATCTACGATATCTGCGGCGGCATCCGGGACGGCATGGCGCTGAAGGCGTGTATCCCCGGGGGCTCCAGTGTCCCGGTGCTCACCGCCGCCGAACTCGAAGGCATGACGATGGATTACGAAGGCATCCAGGCCGCCGGTTCGCTGTTGGGATCAGGTGGCATGATCGTCTACGCGGAGTGTCAGGACATGGTGGAATCGCTTAGCGTGCTGCTGGAGTTCTACGCCGATGAATCCTGTGGCCAGTGCACGCCCTGCCGCGAAGGCTCGGGCTGGACGAACCGCATCGTCCACAAGATCCTCGACGGCCGCGGCACCATGGAGGATCTCAAGACGCTCGAGGACCTCGCCTTCAACGCCACCGGCCGCACCATCTGCGCGCTCGCCGATGCGTGGGCGATGCCGATCCAGAGCCATCTCTCGCGCTTCCGCAGCGAGTTCGTCGACTACATCGAGGGCCGCAAGGTGCGTCACGGG
>JBKJUD010000380.1:0-3003 GCA_046590735.1 Candidatus Eiseniibacteriota bacterium
GCGCACGCGCCTGGGTTGCGCGCGCGAGCACGCGTGAGCGACCTGTCGCCGCTCGACGGCCTGGAGACGGACGACGGTCCCGGGACGGACGCCGCGGCCGCGCCGCCGCCGCTGGCATTCATCCTTGCCGGCGGACTTGGCACGCGCATCCAGCCGGTGCTCGGGGACACGCCGAAGGTGCTGGCCCCAGTCGGATCGCACGGGACGCCCTTCCTGCTGGTCCAACTGCGCTGGCTCGCCGCCTGCGGCGTTCCGCGCGTGGTGCTGTGCCTGGGCGTGGGCGCCGGACATGTGCGGCGGGCGCTCAAGGCGTGGAAGCCGTGGCCGCTAGCGGTCGAGACGGTGATGGAGCCGCGTCCGCTCGGCACCGCCGGCGCGCTGGCGTTCGCGTTCGAGGCGCGCAAGCTGCTGCCCGACGATGTCGGCGAGGCGCTGGTGATCAATGGTGACACCCTCGTCGACCTCGACCTCGCGGCGTTTCGCGCGCGCCACGTGGCGCTCGACGCGCAGCAGACGATCGCGGTGGCGCGGGTGCCCGACGCCGGCCGGTTCGGCGCGGTGCGCGTGGACGGCGCGGGACGCATCACCGGTTTCGTCGAGAAGGGCGTGGCGGGCGCGGGCCTGGTCAACGCGGGGGCGTACCTGCTCGATGCCATCGCGCTCGAGTCGCTCGTCACCGCCGAGGAATCCTCGCTGGAACGCCTGATGCAGCAGTCCGACACGCTGTGGACCCGCGGCGCCTTCGAGGTGCCCAGCTTCCTCGACATCGGCACGCCCGAGAGCCTGGCTGCATCGCAGGAGGCCTTGCCCGCGGTGTTCGCGCCGTACGCCGGCCCAGTGGAGAACGCCCGATGATCTTTCGTGGTCGCGCCCCGTTGCGGTTGTCCTTCGCCGGCGGCGGCACCGATGTCGCGCCGTATCCTGAACAGTTCGGCGGCGCCGTGCTGTCCACCACCATCGATCGCTACGCCTATGCCTCGGTGCGGCCGCGGCGGGATGGCCGCGTGACGATCACCTCGCTCGACTACGGCATCCACGGCGCCACCTACCTGCGCAACCGGCTGCGGCGTGACGGCACGCTCGACCTGGTGAAGACGGTGGTGCGCGACTCCGCCGAGAAACAGCGCGGACTCGAATTGACACTGCACTCCGACGCACCGCCCGGCACTGGCCTGGGCTCCTCGTCGACGATGGTCGTGGCGCTGCTCGGCGCCCTGCACCGCTCCAGCGGCAAGGCGCTCGACAACTACGCGCTCGCCGAGCGCGCCTTCGTCATCGAGCGGGAGGGCGCCGGCGTGCCCGGCGGCAAGCAGGACCAGTACGCCGCGGTGTTCGGCGGCTTCAACTTCATCGAGTTCGGCGCCTCCGAGACGGTGGTGACCGGCCTGCGCATCGAGCCCGAGATCGTCCACGAGCTGGAGTACCGCATGCTCCTGTGCTTCATGGGGCAGACGCGCGCGTCCTTCCTCATCATCGAGAAGCAGACGGCCGCGGTGGAGCGCGGCGAGACCGGCGTGCTCGCCGCCATGCACGAACTCAAGACACGCGCCGCCGACATGAAGCGCGCGCTGCTGCGCGGCCGCCTCGACGACTTCGGCGAGATGCTGCACGACGCGTGGGAGTCGAAGAAGCGCCTCGAGTCGAACATGACATCGGACCGGATCGACGACATGTACGCCGCGGCGCGGCGGGCCGGGGCGCTCGGCGGCAAGATGCCGGGCGCGGGCGGCGGCGGCTACTTCTTCCTGCTGTGCGCGGCCAACCGCCGGCACCACGTCGCCGAAGCGCTCGCCAAGCACGACGCGCAGGTGGTCGACTTCGGCTTCGAGGCGCGCGGCCTCACCACCTGGTCGACGCCGGACGCGCCGCGGCGCCGCACGGCCGCCCCGCGTGCCCCGCGATCGAAGGGACGGCGCCCGGCGCGATGAAGGTCGCGCTGGTTGGTCCTGCCTACCCGCACCGCGGTGGCATCGCGCAGTTCCTCGCCATCCTCGACCAGCGGCTGCGCGCGGACCACGACGTCCGCTTCTTCTCGTTCACGCGGCAGTATCCCGGCCTGCTGTTCCCCGGCGACACCCAGTTCGAGACCGAGGAGCCCGCGCTCAAGGCGCCGGCCGTGCGCATGCTTGACTCGATCGGCCCCGCGTCGTGGGTGGCAACCGGCCGCGCGATCCGCGACTTCGGCGCCGATGTCGCGGTGTTCAAGTGGTGGACGCCATTCTTCGGACCGTCCTTCGGTACGGTGGCGCGCCTGGCGCGCCGGCCGCGCGCCGATGGCAGCCGCACGCGCATCGTGCTGGTGTGCGACAACGCGCTGCCGCACGAACGCCGCGTCGTCGATCTGCCATTCACCCGCTACATGTTCGATGCCACCGACGGATGGGTGGTGATGTCCGAGGCGGTGCGCGACGAGTTGAAGGCGCTGCTGCCGCCGTCGCGCCACGCCGACATTCGCTACGTCGCGCACCCGGTGTACCAGCAGTTCGGCGCGCTGCCGTGCGACCGCGCGGAGGCGCGCCGCCGTCTCGGCATCCCCGAGGATCACGATGTCGTGCTGGCGTTCGGGTACGTACGCGCCTACAAGGGCCTGCACGTGCTGCTCGACGCGCTGCCGGCGATCCGCACCGCGCGTGCACCGCGCGGGGTGACCGCGCTGGTGGTGGGGGAGTTCTACGAGGATCGCGCGCCGTACGACGCGCACGCTGCGCGGCTGGGACTCGGCGATGGCGTGCGCTTCGTCGACCACTACGTGCCGGATGCCGAGGTCGGGCTTTACTTCGCGGCCGCCGATGTTGTCGTGTTGCCGTACATCTCGGCGACGCAGAGCGGGGTGGTGCAGCTGGCGTATGGGTTCGGGCGCGCGGTGATCACCACCGCGGTGGGCGGGCTGCCGGAGGTGGTGCGCGAGGGTGTGAATGGACTGCTTGCCCCGCCCGGCGATCCGCCGGCGCTGGCGGCGGCGGTCGACCGGTTCTATCGGGACAAGCCGGTCGCCGAATGGGA
>JBKJUD010000445.1:0-3611 GCA_046590735.1 Candidatus Eiseniibacteriota bacterium
GAAGTTGCTCGTGCCCCGGTCGACCGTGACCATGTCGCGGTCCGGGAAGCTGCCGGCCGCGGGGATGCTGGTGACGGCGTTCCACGTCGAGGAGCCGTGGTTCTTGTACGACATGCCCTCGCTGGCGGCGCTGCCCGCGAAGCACTCGAATGAGAAGAACAGGTCGCCGGCGTTGTTGAACGCGAGCCACGGGTCGTAGCAGGTGTTGCCGCCCGGGATGCCGGCGTCCGACCGGGTCCACGTCGCGCCGCCGTCGAACGATTCGTACACGCCCGTGGACGGGTTGAGGTCGTTCGAGGCGCTGGCGATGTGGTTGGGGTCGGTGGGGTCGACGGCGACCGTGGTCTCGCCCTGGTAGCCGGAGCGGTTGCTGACGTTGGAGTTGGGGGGGATGGTGCCGGCGAGCCAGTTGGGCTCCCACGCCTGCACGCGTTCGGAGGGCTGACGGATGGCGCCGCCGAAGGACGGCTGCGTGGTGTGGCGAGCGGGTTCCCCGGCCAGTGCGCCCGTCGCGGAGACGGCGAGGGCGAGCAGGGCCAGGGAGGCAGGAAGCGACGTGTGGCGGTGCATGGGGAGTTCCTCCCGTGAAACGGTGCGGGGTGGACCGGTTTTCTACGAGCCGGCAGGATGCTGAGGGGTGAGGGCAGTCGGCGTTGGAGGGAACGCCGTGACCAAGGTCTACCAGAGGTGGAGGTCATCTGTCGCGCGAAAAGTCGCACATTCTCGCGCGGAGTCGCGGGGCGCAGGCGCCGGACCGGGAGGCGCCGCTCAGCGCACCAGCGCGATGCGCGCGCTGCGCGTCGCCCCGAGGGCGGCCAGCCGCACATAATACACCCCGGAGGCGGCGCGCCGGCCGCTCCGGTCGCGTCCGTCCCAGATGGCGGCGTGCGTCCCCGCGCCCTGCGGACCGTCGACGAGCGTCGCGACCTGCGCGCCCGACGCGTCGAAGAGCGTCAGGCGGACGGGGCACGCCCGCGGCACCGCGTAGGCGATCCGCACGGCCCCGCGACCCGGATTCGGCCCGGCGGTCTGGAGCGACACGAGCGACGGGCGGCCGCTCTCCGGCGGACGCAGCGCGGTGACGGCGAGCGAGTCGTCCCAGCGCGCCAGCGCGAGAGCCGGGCGCTGTCCGGCGCTGGTGAACGCGCCGCCGGGATACAGGCTGGTGCCGAAGGGCGCGAGCGTGAAGACGGTCGCGTTGGTCGCGAAAAAGGTCCCGCCACAGCCCCCCGTGCCGCTGCCCAACGCGGTCCACGCGGCGCCGTTCCACCGGGCGATGTTGCCGGCGGTGACGCCATCGGCCTGGGTGAACGACCCGCCCGCGATGAGATCGCCGCGATACACCGTCAGCGCGTACGCGGTCGCGCCGCCGCCGCCGGACTGCAGGCCGGTCCCCAGCGCGCTCCAGACGCTGCCGTCCCAGAGCGCCACCGCGTTCGCGGTCACCGACCCGGCCTGCGTGAACGCGCCAGCGGCCGCGAGCGACGATCCGTACGGCGCCAGCGCATACACCACCGTCGCCCCACCGCCGACGCCGCTGCCGAGCGCGGTCCACGCGGTGCCGCTCCAGCGCGCCAGGTCATTTGCGGGCACGCCGCTCATCTGGCCGAACACGCCGCCCGCGATCAGCCCGCCGCCGTACGACGCGAGCGCGTTCACCGAGGGCACGAGGAACGATCCGTTGACCGTTCCGCTCCCGACCGACACCCACACGGCGCCCGACCAGCGCCACACCGCGCCCACCCGCGATCCCGAGGACAGGGTGCTGCGTGTGCCCGCGTAGAGCGCGTTGCTGTAGATGGCGAACGCGTTGACCATGCTCGTGAGCGTCGCGGGCGTCGCGCCGGTGGGGGTCCAGACAACGCCGTCCCAGCGGGCGATGTCGTTTGCGGCGATGCCGCCGGCGGAGGTGAAGTCGCCCCCGGCGAAGAGGCTGCCGGCGAAGACGGCGAGCGCGTTCACCGGCCCGTTGACCCCGGCGCCGAGCGCGCTCCACGCGGTGCCGTTCCAGGACGCGATGTTGAGCGCGGTGGTGGTTCCGGCTTGCGTGAACTTGCCGGCGGCGACGAGCGCGCCATTGTAGACCGCAAGCGCGGAGACGGTGCCGTTCACGCCGGCGCCGGAGGTCCCCAGCGTGCTCCACGCCGAGCCGGCCCAGCGCGCCACGCTCTCCGCGGCGATGCCGCCGGCGATCGTGAAATCCCCGCCGGCGAAGGCCGAGTCCGCCTGCGCGGCCAGCGCGAGGACGTCGCCGTCCGCGCCGCTGCTCATCGTCGACCAGGCCGTGCCGTCCCACCGCGCGATGTGCGGCGCGGCGAGTCCCCCGGCCTGCGCGAAGGACCCGCCGACGAACAGCGTGCCCTGGACGGCGGTCAACGCGTACACGTCGTTGTCGGTCCCCGCGCCGAGCGCGGACCACGCGGCGCCGTCCCACAGCGCGACGAATTTTGCCGGGACCCCGCCGGCGAGCGTGAACTCCCCGCCCACCGCGAGCTTTGTGCCGTACGCGACGAGCGCCGCGGCGCCGGGGGTGAAGAAGCCGCCGGTCAGCCCGGTGGACAGCCCGCTCCACGTCGCACCGTTCCAGCTGGCGATGCCCGGGGTGGAGAGTCCGCCCGCGTGCACGAACTCGCCGCCGGCGATGAGCGCGCCGTTCCACGCCAGCAGGCACTTCACGCGACCGTCGGCGCCGGCGCCCAGCGGCGCCCACGCGCTGCCCGTCCACTGCGCGATGTTGCTCGCGGCGGCGCCCCCCGCCTGCGAGAACGATCCGCCGGCCACGAGGACGCCGCCGAAGTCGCCGAGCGCCTCCACATCGACGCCCGCGGTGATGCCCGAGCCCAGCGCCGACCACGCGGCGCCGTTCCACATCGCAACGTCCGCAGCCGGCTGACCGCCCGCGGCCGCGAAGGCGCCGCCCGCGACGAGCGCGCCGTTCCACACCGTCAGCGCGAGGACGGGGCCATCGGTTCCGATGCCGAGCGCCGCCCACTCCGTCCCGGTCCAGCGCGCGACATGGTTGACGACGGACGCGCCGGCCACCGTGAAGTAGCCGCCCGCGATCAGGCTTCCGTTGTAGACGGTCAGCGCGGTGACCGAGCAGGTGAGGCCAGGGCGCCCGAATCCGTCGAGCCAGTGGGCGTCGGCGGAGAGGCTGTCGGGGACATTCGGGGGACGCAGGGACAGGCCGCGGACGTCGAGTTCCACGCGCACGCCGGTGAGGTCGACCTCGCCGTCGGCGCGGGCGGCGACGAGCGTGGCCGGATCGAGGCAACCGTGCGCGTCGGCGAGCGTTGCGAGGTCGCCCGCGCCGCGGTCGGGGCCGCGCGAGGCGCGCGCAGTGGCCGGCGCGAGGAGCACGTTCGCGAGACAGCATGTCAGGAGCAGGTGGAACCCGGGCCGAGAGAGGGCAGTCATGCAATCTCCGAATTCGCGAGCAGGACGCGTGGGGGCCGCGCGGGACATGAGGGGTCTACACGACAAGTGTACCAGCCGCCGCAGGGCAACGGTGCGAGGTTCGATCGAACCGCCACCGCCGGAACGCATAGCCCTCGTCCCCCTGCGCCATTCGCTCGCCCACCAGCGTCGCCGACTCCAGTTCGAAGTCGGAG
>JBKJUD010000280.1:0-7936 GCA_046590735.1 Candidatus Eiseniibacteriota bacterium
CGGAAGGTGACGATCTCGTACGCCACGAAGGCACCGGCGGTCAGGAGCAGCGCGAAGGCGCTGGTGGCCATGATCAGCAGCAGGAGCTTGTCGCGCAGCTTCATGCGACGCAGCAAGTCTTGCATCGGGCTACATGCCCGCCCGGAGGACTGCCCGCGCGACCTGCAGCAGCCGGGAACTGATGCGCACGCCGGACTGCTCGGCGGCGGTGAGGTTCACGTCGAACGCGGCGCGCTTGTTCTCGACGACCAGGGCGACATTGCCGCCCTCGCCGAGGAAGCCCGGCATGTCGGACACGGTAATCGCCGACGTCCCGGCGGTCGCCGCCACGATCGCCGCCATGTCGGAGCGATCCTCGTTATCGATGTAGAGCAGGTGACAGCCGTGCACCTCGCTGACCTTCTTGAGCATCCGTACCTCGATGGGGTGACCGGCATTCGAGCGGCCCATCACCACGCGGTGGATCGCCTCGGCCTGCGAGGGCCGTCCGAAGACGCCCACGACCAGCGGCGCGTTCCGGCTGGCGAAGGAGGCCTCCGGCCAGGTCACGAATTGGAGGAAGCGTCCCATGACACCGGCCACGGCCGCGTCCTGGGTGGCGGCGCGAGCGGGCAGGGTCGCGCCCGCCACGCAGGCGAATGCGAGAAGCGCGACCAGAGACGCGCGGCCGAAGGGCCGCCGCGCCCGCACCATCCCGGAACGATTCATCGTCCCCACGAGATGACTAGAGGTCACCCGCTTTTCCTCCGTCTGCAACGGGCCGTACTGAACATGAGGCTGGCGATTGGCGCCTGTGACGAGCTACCGGATCACGAATGACCCGGCGCGTGCAGGCGCTGCGATGCACATCGGATAAAGGTATCGACAGTCTTCCGTGGAACTTGAGAGCCGCCCCCAGCCAGATTCCGGATATGGGCGACATTTGATGACCACAGGGTCATTCGCCGTGCCGATTCGCGCTGTCGGGGCCCGCCGGATGAGCAGCCCGGGGACGCGCCGGTCGCACGAAGCGCCCGCGTCTCCGTTCGCGTCACGCGGCCCGCCGGGGCTGCCGGGCCTCGGCGTCGGGCGCTGACACGCGCGCGATCTCCGCGTGCAAGTCCACCACCTGGAAGGGTTTGGAGACGTATCCGTCCATCCCCGCGGCCATGCAGCGCTCCAGGTCGCCCTTCATGGCGTGGGCCGTCAGGGCAATGATCGGCAGGCGGGCGGGACGTCCGCGTTCCTCGGCGCGCCATAGTTCGACGGCCTCGAGTCCGCCCATTTCCGGCATCTGCAGATCCATGAGAACCAGGTCGAACGCGCCACGCCGCATGGCCTGCAACGCGGCCAGCCCCGTGCCGACCACCTGCACGGTGTGGCCTTGGCGGCCCAACAATTGCCGGGCGACCCGCTGGTTGATCTCGTTGTCCTCGGCCAGAAGGATGTGCAGCGGCGGGGGCGGCGCAGGCGCACTCGATCCGCCCGGACCAGGCCGCGCCGTGGCGTCGCCGGCGGATGCGGAGGCCCCGTCCGCGGACGGCCACAACGCCCGCGCCGCCTCCGTGAGCAACTCGTCGCTCCCGACCGGCTTCAGCACAGACGCCACGATGTGATATCGCGCGGGCTGGTGCAGCAGGTGGGTGGCATGTGGCGTCGCGGTTGTTAGGCGGATGATCGGGGGGGAGGCCGGAAGGGCCCGCGGAAAGAGGGACTCGAGCAACTGCGCCTCCTCGCCGGCGGGAAGCGTCGCGTCCAGCAGGACCAGCGACACGGCGGCCGCCGCAGCCGGCGACGCGGCGAGCCTTGCCGCCGCCTCCTCCGCCGAACCGGCGCCGATCACCGTGGCCCCGCCGTGGCGGAGCTGGCGCGCAAGCACCTCCGCCTGGCCGGCGTGGTCCTCGATCACCAGGACCGTCTGGCCGGCCAGCGAGCGCAGTGGACGCGCGGTGGCCCCGAGGTCCGGTTGCAGCCGCACCCGGAAGTGGAAGGTGCTGCCCGCGTCGAGGGCGCTCTCCACCTCGAGTTCGCCGCCCATCATGCGCACGAGCCGCGACGAGATGGCAAGGCCCAGCCCGGTGCCGCCGAAGCGCCGCGTGGTCGAGGCGTCGGCCTGCGAGAACGCCTCGAACACCGCCTGCTGCTTGTCCTGCGGGATCCCGATGCCGGAGTCCTCGACGGCGATCTGCAGCCAGAACGCCTCCGGGTCATCGGGGCGCTCCCATTGCTGCACGTGGAGCGTCACGCTGCCGGCCTCGGTGAACTTGATCGCATTGCCGACGAGGTTGAGCAGGATCTGCCGCAACCGCGCGCGATCGCCGATGAGCGCATCACGGATCGCCGGGTCGATGTCGCACACCAGCTCGAGCTGCTTCTGGTGTGCCCGCACGGCGAGCGTGCGCAGCGTCTCGCCCACCAGCGTGCCGATGGAGAAGGGCAGCGGATCCAGGTCGAGACGGCTGGCCTCGATCTTGGAGAAATCGAGAATGTCGTTCAGCACGGTGGTGAGAGACTCGGCGGACACCCGGATGGTGGAGAGGTAGTCGCCCTGCTCGGGGGTGACGGAGGTTCCCAGCATCAGCTCCGTCATCCCCAGCACGCCGTTGAGCGGGGTGCGGATCTCATGGCTCATGTTGGCGAGAAACTCGCTCTTGGCGCGGTTGGCGCCCTCGGCCTTGTCACGCGCGTCAACCAACTCGGTGTTGGCCGAGCGCAGTTCCGCGGTGCGCGCCGCCACTTCGGACTCCAGCACGTCGCCGCGCGATTGCAGTTCGCGGTCGCGCGACTCGATTTCCTGGAGCATCTCGTTGAAGCTGTCGACAAGCTGGCCGATCTCGTCGTCCGTGCTGCGCACCGCGCGCCGGTGAAAGTCCTGGTCGCGGGTGACGTTCGACGCCACCGCGATGAGGTCGAGCACGGGCCCGGAAATGATCTGCTGCAATCGCCGCGCGCTCCAGTAGGCGACCCCGAGCGACAGCACCATCACGCAGACGAGGATGAGGCTCCAGCGCTTGATCGCCGTGAACACCGTGGACAGATCGCCCACCAGCACGACGCGTCCCATGCGCTCGCCCTTGTAGGCGACATTGCGACAAGCGTAGATGTGGCCGTTGTGGAAGACGATCCCCTCGGCGGCAGGGTACACCGAGAGTTTGAATGCCTCGGCGCCACGACGCGAGTAACGCGCCAGCTCGTGTCCGGAGATCGTGTACAACACCGCGGCGACGATGGTGGGTTCGCCGCTGAGTGCGCCGAGAATCTCGCCGGCGCCCTCGGCGTCCTCGAAGCTCACCGCCGCCGCGCTGGTGCCGGCGGTGACCCCGCCAATGCTCCACAACGCGTTCGCGGCGTTGTGCCGGATCTCGCGGATCTCGTAAGCGAGGAACCCGAAGGACGCCAGCAGCAAGGCCACGGCGCTCGCGGCCACACCGACGAACGTGAGCTTCTGTCGGAGGGGAAGTCGATGAAGGGAAGGGAGGGAGCGCACCCTCACGGGGCGCTCTTCCAGACCCGCGCGGCGATTTGCAGCAGCTTGGAGCTGACGCGCACGCCATTGGCTTCGGCCGCCGGCGCACACACCTCGAACGCCAGCCGTCCGTCCAGCACCGACATGCAGATCGCCCCGCCCTCGTGCAGGAAGGCAGAGACATCGGAGACTGTCAGCGTGGGGCTGTTGCCGAGCGCGCTGATGATCGCCGGGATCCGCTTCCGCTCGCTCGGGGCGACGTACAGGAGCTGGCAGTTGCCCAGGCTGCGCGCCGACGCGTAGCGCTGCACCGTCACCGGGCGCCCGTTTATGCGGCGTCCGCGGACAGCGTTGTCGAGCACGTCGCCGAAGGGATCGTCCCCCACGACGCCGATGGTGAACGCGTCCTCCGCCCCTTCGCTGGCCCGCTCGGGCCAGGTGGCGAACTGCGCGAACTTGTACAGCAGCACCGCTTTCAGGGTCAGTTCGTCCGTCACTCCCGCGGGCCCGGCGTGAGCCGGGATCCCGCGGGCGACGAGCAAGCCAACGGCCAGCGCGGCGCATGACAACAGCCTGATACTGCGTGAACGGTGAAGTGCGGTCATTTCGTGGTCAGTCCTCGGTGCTGGAGACGGAGCGCGATGGTCAGGTCAGGTTCACCACCCGAAGGTGGCTTGTCCGTACACCAGGCGGGGAATGGCGCGAACAGCCGAGAAGTCGCCCTGGTATCCGGCCTCGACGTGCGAGGCCTGGAGCGCATTCTGGTCCCCCACGCTGAGCGTGGCGCCGGGAACGCCGCTGAAGCCGACCCGCGCGTCGACGCGCGTGTAGGCCGGCACGTTGCCCCAGGCGACGCGGCCGACGGCGAAGACGTGGGTGTCGACCTCCCACGCGTGCATCGGCTCGCATGACAGTCCGAGGTGCAGTTGCTGCGAGGGCGCCGAGCCATTGAGGATCGGCACCTCGCCGTTGTCCGCCACGTCGCTGCGCAGGTTGGCGCGGAACCAGGTGTAGCCCGCGCTCAGGCGCGCCCGCGACGACGGCGTCCAGCGGACCAGCGCCTCGGCGCCGTAGGTCGGTCCGTAGGTGAAGTTGCCGAAGGCCAGCGGTTGGATCACGTACTGCGGATGATTGCCGTCCCCCGGCACCAGGACCGGGGTCGAGAGCACGGTGCCGCGTACGCGCGAGTAGTTGTTGGAGAACCCGGTGAGATCCATCGACACATTCGAGGACGCCGAGAACCGCGTGCCGATCTCGCGCGCGTCGAGCACCTCCGACTTGATGTCCGGGTTGCCATTGAGCACGAGCAGCGTGGTGCCGTAGGGGCCCGGCTGCGCCCCCAAGGGCACGGTGACGAAGCGCTCCAGCATCGACGGCGTGCGGATGGCGTGCGACACCGCGGCCCACACCGACAGCTCCTGGGTGGGGCGGTAGAGCAGGCGGCCACTGGGCTCCCAGTTCACGCCGTCGGCGGAGGTGTGCTCGATCTTCGTGCCGAGCGTCAGGGCCAGCTGGTTGTCGCGCAGGCTGATCTCGTCCTGCACGAACGCGTTGATCAGCGTGGTCGAGGTCGTGGCGCTGGTGAGCGAGAACATGAAGTTGTCCTTGAGCGTGGTCTGCCAGTTGCGGATGCCGACGCCGAGGACCAGGTCCTGCCGCGACCCCCATGTGCGGTGGCTCTGGATGCCCGCTTCCATCGAACTGAGGGTGGTGCCGCCGACATCCTGCGGACGGTGCGTCCAGTCGCGGAGCACGGTGGCGGTGATGCCGTGGTCGGCGTCGGAGGAGTGGTCCCAGGTGGCGACGATGTGGCCGCCGTCGACCGGCGTGTTGCTCGTCACCGCAACCGCGTAGGGCGCCGTCAGCGTGGGGGCGAGCCACTGGGACCAGAACGATCCGCCGTGCAGGCCGACGTCGAACCGGACGCGGTCCTGGTCGCTGGCGCGCCAGTCGGCGCGCAGCACGCCGTGCGACACGTCGCCGCTGTTGGAGACGTTCCCGGTGCCGAGCAGGGCACTGCGCTGCGCGAAGCTGCCCGACAGCCGGTAGGTCAGGTTGGAGGAGAGCGCGCCCCCCCAGCGCAGTCCCGCTCCCCCGTGATTCTGGCTTCCGCCGGACACCGTGGCCAGGCCGCCCTGCGTGTCCTGCGACGAGCGGGTGATGACGTTGATCACGCCGTTCACCGCGTTCGCGCCCCAGGCGGTGGCGCCGGGCCCGCGGATGACCTCGATGCGGTCGATGTCGTCGAAGGGCACGTCCTGCTCGTCCCAGTACACGCCGGAGAACAACGCGGTGTACACACTGCGGCCGTCGATGAGCACGAGCATCTTGTTGGAGTAGCGTCCCGCGAAGCCGCGCGCCGAGACTTGCCACGCGCTGCCGTCGATCTGCGCCACGTCGAGGCCCGGCACCTGGCGGAGCAGGTCCGGCAAGGTCGAAGCCCCCGAGCGGCGGATTTCCTCGTGCGTCAGGACCTGCACGGCGCTGGCTGCGGTGGCCAGCGACTGGGCCTTGCGGGAGACCGAGGTCACGGTCATCGAGAGAAGGTCTTCCAGCGGGGCCTCGGCCAGGCTGTCGAGCGCTGCGGAACGCGCGCTGGTGGCGTGCGCGGACAGCGGGCAGAGAACGGCGAGCGCCAGCGAGGCGGCGAGCCCCCACAGGGCGACGCCGCGAGAATTTCGCTGGGCAGCGGGCCGTACGGTGTCCGCGCACTGGGGCTGGGAGCAATGGGGAACTGCAGGCATTGTGATTCCTCCCTGAAATCGCTGGTACCGTGAGGAAGAACCGCAGGGAAACATGAGCCATGCCCTGGTTCTTCCCAGATGCCCATGGCACCTGACCCCCTCGGTATCGACACGCAGGGTCCCGCGCTGAATGCCGCGTCGCTAATGGCTGCCCCCCCCCCGCGTGTCTTGCCCGTGTGGACCCCCGCCAGGGCCCCCATTTCTTGACCGGTCTTGTCGCGCTTCGGTATTCTTCTAGCCCGGCTCGGTCCTACTGCCCGACCATCCGCTCCGCACTTCCTCTGCCTCTAAATCGTTACGGAGACACGTACTTATGCCAACGCCACCGCTTGCGGTGACTTCCGACCTCGTCCACGTCGCGGTGGTCGGCTACGGCTACTGGGGTCCCAATCTCGTGCGCAACATGGCCGGCCTCGAATCGGCCCGATTGCGGGCGATCTGCGACCTCGTGCCCGCCGCGCGCGCCCGCGCCGAGGAGACGTATCCCGATGTCCCGGTGACCAGCGACCTCGAGGCGGTGCTCGCCGATCCCTCCATCCACGCGGTGGTGATCGCGACCCCGGCGGCTTCGCACAAGGCGCTCGCGTTGCAGGCGCTGCAGGCCGGCAAGCACGTGCTGGTGGAGAAGCCGCTGACCACCACCACCGCCGACGCCCGCGTGCTGATCGCCGAGGCGGCGCAGCGCAACCTGGTGCTCGGCGTTGGCCACACCTTCCTTCATACAGGGCCGGTGCGCGCCGCGCGCGCCGCGATTGCCAGCAGCCGGATCGGCCGCGTGATGGCAATCACAAGCCGCCGCGAGAACCTCGGGCTGCACCGTCTCGACGCCAACGTCATCTGGGACCTGATGCCGCACGACGTGTCGATCCTGACGCACGTCGTCGGCCAGCCGATCGTGCGCGCCGCCGCCACCGGCGTCGAGTCGCTGATTCCGCAGCTCACCGACATCGCCAACTGCACGCTCGAATTCGCCGACGGCGCCAAGGCGTTCGTGGTGGTGAGCTGGCTGGGCCACCGCAAGGTGCGCGAGATGGCCTTCATCGGCACCGATGGCGTGCTGATCTACGATGACAATGAACCGGAGGAGAAGCTGCGGTGGAGCGACCGCGGCGCCGATGTCAACGCCAGCGAGACCGGTCGTCCCACGGTGCGCTACCGCGAGGGCTCGGCGATCCCGGTGGAGTGGGACAAGACGGAAGCCCTGCGCGCGCTGTGCGGCAACTTCATCGACGCGATCCAGGGGCGCGGCACGCTCGTCAGCGATGGGCGCGCCGGACTCGCGGTGGTCGCGGTGATGGAAGCCCTGGAGCGCTCGCGAATGGCGGGTGGCCAATTCGAGGAGGTCGAGAATGTCTGAAACAACCGCCCCGGCGCGCAAGGTGCCATGGACGAGCCTGACGGTGCAGCACGCGGCGCTCAAGGCGCACATCCTGGACACCATCGGGCAGATCCTCGACTCCGGCATGTACGTCGCCGGCCCGCACATCCACAAGTTCGAGGAATTGTTCGCCGCGCACGAGGGCAGCCGTCACGCGCTGGCGGTGAGCAACGGCACGGTGGCGCTCGAGGTCATCATGTTCGCCTACGGCATCGGCGAGGGCGACGAGGTCATCACGCCGCCCAACAGCTTCTTCGCCACCAGCGAGGCGATCCTGCTGCGCGGCGCCACGCCGGTGTACGTGGACATCGACCCAGCCACCTTCACGATCGACGTGGCGAAGATCGAGGCGGCGATCACGCCGCGCAC
>JBKJUD010000333.1:0-5214 GCA_046590735.1 Candidatus Eiseniibacteriota bacterium
CGGCCGCTTGATCTCGTCGGCCCACTCGGGCGGGAAGCCGGCGCCGTGGTCCGTGACGGCGATGCGCACGACGCCCGAGTGGGCCGACGAGATCAAGCGGCCGTTCACCATCCGCAACAGCATGAACCACTCACGCGGCATCGCGCTCAACCTCGCGCAGGCCGACGTGGCGGGCCCCCTCCCGCTGGCGACCTGAGCAGCCGGACGCTCCAGAGCGCTCGCAGCGACGGGCTACAGGAACCAACCGCCGCCGACAGGGTTCACAAGGGGCATCACGTCCCCCATTCCGTGATTCCTGCGCGCGTCATCCACACGATGGCGACGACCGACTTCGTCCGATTGGCCCGGTGGATTTCGCATGCTTCGTCCTTTCGGCGCTCGCGTCGCTACGCCCGCACGAAGTTCTCTGTTCGTCGCGTCGCACCCACGTTGGCGCGCGTGGCCCCTGTGGCTTGCGGCCGCTATGTGCGGCGTGGTCGCCGCGCCGCGTCCGGTGGCGTGGGCCGGGAGCACCCCGGCGGGCGTCCCACCCGCCTCGTCCATCGTGACCGGCGTCGCCTACGTCGACACCTTTCCCACCGACGTCGCCACCGCCCGCTACGCCGCGGCCGCGGTGCTGATCAACGACGGCTGGCAGCTCGACCCCAACCCCGCGCTCTCGGACACGCTGGCCACCGCCTGGAAGCCGCTGAAGAACCTGTTCGTGCGGATGGTATTCGGCACCGTGCAGGCGCAGTGCCGGCTAGGGTTTCATCCGGTCAACGCGGGCACCACGCGGGTCACGTTCACGGCCAGCGCGGCGACGCAGCGGCCCGGGGCGCTGACCACCCTGCGGGCCAATGCGGACCGGGCCTACGCGAAATCAGCCCGGGACTGGGCCGCGCACATGCGGCGGGTGTTGGACGGCCGGGACCTGCCGACGCCGGGGGCCTGCGCCGCGGCCCGGAAGGTGAGCGCCCCACGGCGGGAGCTGGAGGGCGTGGCGGAGTAGTTGCTGCTGGGGTGTCCCTGTCGGCCCATCCCGGATCACGCGACCCGATCGGCTCGACCGATGGGGACAATTGGAGGCGGCGACCGGAGTCGAACCGGTGTGGACGGTTTTGCAGACCGTTGCCTGGCCACTTGGCTACGCCGCCTCAGAGTGAAGCGAGAAGAGAACTTATGGCCAACTTCTCATCCGGCTTTCGCGTGGCTCTCCCCGGTTTCTTCCCGGTTTGTCCCCGAAGGGGCTCCCATGATCCGTGTTGCTTCGCGCATCACGAACTCATCGGAGAGCTTGGCGTAGCGCTGCGTCATCACAATCGTCGAATGACCCAGCACCTGCTGAAGGGCAGCCAGACTACCACCCCGCTCCAGCCACCTGCAACCGAAAGTGTGCCGCAACTGGTGGACGTGGAACCGACTTACGCCCGTCATCCGGCGCACCTGGCGGGCAAACGCGCCCGCGTGAGTGTACGGACACAGTCGGCCCACTCGGCACCGCACTTCGGCAGCAATGTCCTTCGGCAACGGAATGCGGCGCACTTTGCCGCTTTTCGTCTGCTCCAGGATGAGCCACTCGCCGTTGAAATGTGCGGCTTGGGCTCGACTGAGTTCGCCCCACCGCATCCCAGTCGCGAGAGCCAAGCGAATGACGAACAGGTACGGTTCGGGCATCCGCAGGACTTTCTCGACCTCGTCATCCGTCAGCCGATCCGGAGCCCGCTCCTGAATCTTCGGGAGCAAGCGCTTGGGAACGGGTGAGCGCACGATGAGGCCCGTGTCCGCCGCCCAGGTGAAGAGGCAACGGGCATCCGAGAGAATGTGGCGCACGGTTTGGGGCTGCTTGCCGCGCTGCTCCAGCCAGACTCGATATTCGAACAGTGACTGACTGGTGACGCGACTGAGATCGCGATGCGCGAAGAACGGAATCAAGTACATCTCCGCGCGTCGCCGTGCGAGCTTGAGATTCTGCTCGCTCCGCATCACAGCGCAATACGTCTGCAGCCACGCAGTCGCCGCGTCCGTAACGGTCATTCGTGTTGCTGGCCAGGTCTCCCCGTGGCGAAGGGCCTTCAGTTTCCTGCAGGCATCCGCGTACTCCGGTCCCAGGGCGACCTCTCGTTCTCTTCCGTTTTCAAAGAGCCGCGCGTACCAGTGGTTCCCGCGCTTTCGCAATCCTTTCGGAAGTCGGGGCATCGCTAGTCCTTCCTAGCCTCGACCCACCGAAGAACCTCGTCGGGGAGGAACCTAAGGCTTCGACCGATCCGGACGCAAGGGAGTCGGCCATTGGCCCGGAGACGGCGAACCGTCTTAGGGCTGACGCCAAGGAGCCGAGAGACTTCCTCGACCGTCAGGAGCTGCGGAAGATTGTGAAAATGGGGGTTTTCACAACTTCGCGAGAGGGAGGCGAATTCGTCATTCTGCCTCGACATGGCTCGCCCCTCCCGCTTCCGATTCGCGGCCTGATTGCCCAACCGCTGCGTCAACTGCGTCAGCGTCAACGGATGTGGACGCAGTTGACGCTGGTGACGCACCGCCACTGAACTTCTCGATGCGCAGCAGTCGGCGGAAGCCTCGATCCGCGATTGAGCCCCGGCGGCCACCTCAAACTCCCCCACCTGTGGCCAGGTCAAACTCCCCCACCCAGGAGGGCGGGACGGGGGGACTTTATCCGGCCGTGGCGCGGGTGGCAACCCGTGCCGCGGCTTCTTTCAACCGCCAGCTTTTGCCCTCGAATTTCAGTAAGTGCCCGTGATGGAGGAGCCGATCGAGCAGCGGCGTGACGACGACGGTGTCGCCGAGCAGGCGCCCCCAGTCCTCGATCGGCCGGTTCGAGGTGACGATGGTCGACGCCCGTTCGTAGCGGCTCATCAGCACCTCGGCCAGTTCGTCGCCGGCGTGCGCCGGGAGCTTGCGCAGGAAGAGGTCGTCGATCAGCAGCAGGTCGGCGGCTTTCAGCTGACGGCGAACGGCCCGGATCTCCCCGAGCTCGCGCGCCTCCGTGAGATCCTCGACGAGTTGATGCGCCTCGCGGTAGAGGACGGTGAAGCCGCGCTGCACGGCGAGCAGCGCCAGCGCCTTGGCGACATGGCTTTTCCCGGTGCCCGGCGGGCCGAGCAGGAGGAGATCCTCTTTCGCGTCGACGAACTGCAGCGTGCCGAGCGCGAGCACGTCGCGTTTGGGCAGGCGCGTGTTGTAGCTCCAGTCGAACGTGGGCAGGTCCTTGCGCTCCGGCAGACCCGAGAGCGCGTAGCGGCGCTCGAGCAACCGCGAGCGCCGACGATCGAGTTCATCCTGGACCAACCAGGAGAAGGCCTCGAGGAAATCCATCTCGTGGCAGCTCACTTGGAGCGCGCGGGCCTGCAGCGTGGCGCTCATGCCGGAGAGACGCAGACTGCGGAGCGCGCGCTCCAGGTCAGGCAGGGACATGGTCATCGTGATCCTCCTCGCGGGACGTCTGAGAGTGGGTCTCCCAGAACGACTGATACTCGGAGACGGCGCGGATGCCCGGCCCCGCTTGCGTCAGGGGGAGCGGAGGGGCGGGGGCGACCGCGGCGGCCCGGTGCTCGAGCGCGCGCTTGACGGTGGCATAGGACACGCAGTCCGCCGCACGCAGGCGTGCGCACACCGCCTCGATGTCCGCACACGCATACGTGCGGGGCAGGCGGGCCAGCCCGTAGAGCGCGCGGGCGCCGGGACGTCCGAGACGGGCGAAGAGCGTCTGGGCCAGCGCCGCGGCGTGCGGCCCGATCTTCTCGACGCGGGCGAGCACACGCGCCGTCTCGCGCGAGGGATTGAACAGACGATCCGCGGCGTCGAGCACGAACGCGCCCTTGCGGACGGCTTTCGCATGTCGCCGCAGCACGTGGCCGGCCGCATCGAGAATCTCGAGCGCGTGCGGATAGACGCGCACGGTCACGACGCTGTGCAGCGCGGCCGGCAACGCCGCATAGTAGGAACCCTCGATCTGCACGAGCCCGGCGTCGTCGACGGTGCGCACGCCCTGCGTGAACAGGCGGAAGCCCTCGAGGGGCAGCGGCCGCAGGTGCGGGTGCTCCTCGTGATACATCTCCAGCACCTGGCGCTTCTTGCGCCCGTGAATACGCAGCGCGGCCCAGCGCTCCTCCCAGTGCGCCAGCCAGGTGTTCTGCGCCTCGAGGGAGTCGAACCGGCGCCCTTTCAGCGCCGTCCCTTGCGTGTGTTGGATCGCGCTTTCCACCGACCCCTTGCGATTGGGGTCGCGCACGCGGCACGGATCGGCGACCACGCCATAGTGGGCGAGCAGCGCGGCGTAGACGGGATTCAACGCCGGCTCGTACAGGTCGGGGCGGAGCACGCCCTCTTTCAGATTGTCGAGGACGACGTACTGGGGGCAGCCGCCGAAGGCGCGAAAGGCCTGCTCGTGCAGCTGCGCCCAGATCGCCTGCGAGGTCTTCCCGACGACGGCGCGGAAACACTTGCCCGAGTACTTCAGCGTCATCACGAACAGGTACGGGCGCTTGTACGTCCCGGGCCGGACCAGCGTCGGCGCGCCCTGGCCGTAGTCGACTTGCGCTTCCTCACCGGGCAGGAATTCCAGCACGTCGAAGCGCTCCGGGGCGCGTGCCTTCAACGTCGCGACGAAGCGCTTCACCGAGTTGTACCGGTGGGCGAACCCGTGGGCCTCGACGAGGTCCTGGTAGATGCTCACGGCGTTGCGCCCGAGCGAGACTTGCGTCTCGATCCAGGCGCGGTGGGGCGCGCACGCCGAAGGTGTCGTCGATACCGGGGGCACCGCGGCGGGGCCTGGATCAGCCGGTGGCCGGGGTGGGGGAGTTTGGCTGTCCTCCGGCCCCGAGCCGGTGGCCACCCCGGGGGATTTTGCCAGACGGGCGTAACGCCGGAGCGTCTTCCGATCGACGCCGGTGCGCCGCGCAATCTCGCGCTGGGGCACGCCAGCGCCGAGCAAAGTCTCAATGGTAATACGGAGATGCGGTCGCAAGACGTTCACTCCTTCCCTCCCTCACCACGGGTGAGGGCGAAGCGTAACGTCCCGCCGTCTGGCGCCCTGTATTAGGCGCTCAGACGGTCACGCAGGTGGGGGAGTTTGGGGTGGCCACAGGTGGAGGAGTTTGGGTGGCCGCCGGGGATTGAGCGACTGATCTTGATTCCGAGGTCTCGCAGATGCGGCTCGATCCTGTTGATGGCGGCCGAGAGCGCGCGCGGATCCCGAGGCAGACTGCTTCGGGAGAA
>JBKJUD010000446.1:0-18448 GCA_046590735.1 Candidatus Eiseniibacteriota bacterium
ACCGGCGCCCCGCGCCCCGCGCTGCGCGTCAGCGGCCTGGCCGGCGGCACGCGCAGCCTGCTCTGCGCCGAAATCGCCGCGCACCTCGGCGCCCCGCTGCTCGCCCTCGCCGCGGACGATGACGACGCCGAAGCGCTGCGCGACGACATCGGCTTCCTGCTCGGCGATCCCGACGCCTTCATCTATCTGCCCTCGCGCGACGTGCCGGTGTACGGCGATCGCCCGGGCCACGCGCTGGTGGAATCCGCGCGCGTCGAGGCGCTGGCCGCTCTCGCCGCCCCGCCGCGCGGCAGCGGCCCGCGCGTCGTCGTGTCCACCGTCGCCGCGATGATGACGCGCGTGCCCTCGTCGCGGCACCTGCGCGAGGGTGTGCTGCGATTGCGCGTCGGCGACGAACTGGACATGGACCTGCTCGGCTCCGCGCTCGTGGACCTGGGCTACGTGCGCCAGCCGGTGGTGGAGGAGTTCGGACACTTCGCGCGGCGCGGCGCGATCGTCGACGTCTACAGCTTTGGGCTGACCGATCCGGTGCGCGTCGAGTTCGACGGCGAGCGGATCGAATCCCTGCGCACCTTCAGCGTCGAGACGCAGCGCTCGCTCGACCGCATGACCGCCGTGACGCTACTGCCAATCCGCGAACTCGTACTCACGCCCGAACGCCTCGCGCACGCGGAGACCACCGTGCGCGCCGCGGCCGAGCGCGCGGAGGCGGCGCGCGGCAACACGCACGACATCGACGCGCTGCACGTGCTCGCCGATCTGTTCGTGCACGCCGCCGATCCGTCCGATCCCGCGGCGGAGGTGCTGGGCCGCTGGGCACATCTGCTCGGCCAGGACCTCGCGCTGCCGCTGGCGCTGCTGCCGCCGGAGAGCGTTGTCGTACTGGCCGGCGCGGATCGCCTCGCGCGCGCGGCCGCCAACGCATGGGACGAGGCCGTGCATCACCACGCGCAACTCGATGCCGCGTACTTCGGGTTGGGCGGCCCCGACTCGCTTGTGGCCCCGCCGGACGAACTGGCCGGCGCGCTCGGGCGCTTCCGCCTCGTGGCCGCCGAACGGCTCGACGTGAAGGCGCGCAGCGTGAGCCGCGCCGACCACGCGGACGCGCACCGCGCCGCCGCACCCGCGCCGGAAACCGACGACACCATGCTGAGCGCACTCGGCGCCTACGGCGACGAACGCGAGAGCGCCGCGCTGCGCACGCTCGGCCTCGACCGCGCGCCGCACCCGGTGGCGGACGACGAGGGCGACGACGACGACGCAGCCGACGCCGACGAAAGCGTCGACACCCCCGCCCCCAGCGTCGACACCCAACTCGCCGACATCCTCTTCGACACCGCCGACCCCGACGACACCATCCCGCCGCTCGTCACCCTCGACGCCCGCGTCCCCCACCTGCGCCTGAACGCCCGCGAGCCCGACGCCGTCGGACGCGACATGAAGCGCCTGCGCGAGCTGCTCGCCGACTACGAGAACGACGGCTACGCCACGCTCATCCTCTGCGAGTCGATCGGACAGCGCGAACGCCTCCTCGAACTGCTGCCCGACACCACCGCGCGCATCGAGGTGGGCTCGCTCAGCGGCGGCTTCACGCTGCCCGACGCGCGTCTCGCCATCCTCACCGATCACCAGGTTTTCGCGCGCACGTGGAAGCGGCCGACGAAACGCCGCGCCAGCGCCGGCCTCAGCATGGCCGCACTGCAGGCGCTGCAGCCCGGCGACTTCCTCGTGCACGTCGACCACGGCATCGGCGTGTTCAAGGGCATCGAGCGCCTGACCCTCAACGGCCAGGAAACCGACTGCCTGCGCCTCGACTACCTCGGCACCGACCGCCTCTACCTCCCGATCGACCAGCTCGGGCTCGTGCAACGCTACGTGGTCGACAGCGGGCGGCCGCCGGCGCTCAACAAGCTCGGGTCGAACGCGTGGGCGAAGACGAAGGCGAAGGCGAAGAAGGCCATCATGGACATGGCCGACGAGCTGATCAAGACGTACGCCGTGCGTGCCAAGCACGACGGCCACACCTTCGGGCCGGACAGCGTCTGGCAGAGCGAACTCGAGTCGTCCTTCCCGCACGTCGAGACGCCGGACCAGGAGCGCGCCATCCTCGACGTGAAGCGCGACATGGAATCGCCGCGCCCGATGGACCGGCTGATCTGCGGCGACGTCGGCTACGGCAAGACGGAAGTCGCGGTGCGCGCCGCGTTCAAGGCGGTGATGGAGGGCAAGCAGGTCGCGATCCTCGTGCCCACCACCATCCTCGCCGAGCAGCACGGCGCGACGTTCACCGAGCGGGTCGCCGGCTTCCCGGTGAAGGTGGAGGTGCTGAGCCGCTTCCGCAGCACCGCCGAGCAGAAGGAGATCGTCCGCGGCCTCAAGGACGGCAGCGTGGACGTGGTCATCGGCACGCACCGGCTGCTGTCGAAGGATGTCGCGTTCCGCGACCTGGGCCTCGTCGTCATCGACGAGGAGCACCGCTTCGGCGTGAAGCACAAGGAACGCATCCGCGGCATGCGCGCGCTGGTGGATGTGCTGACGCTCACCGCCACGCCGATCCCGCGCACGCTGCACATGTCGCTGCTGGGCGCGCGCGACATGAGCGTCATCATGACCGCCCCGCGCAACCGCCTGCCCATCCACACCGAGGTCATCGAATGGGACGAGCAGGTGATGGCCGATGCGCTGCTGCGCGAGGCCGACCGCGGCGGGCAGGCCTTCGTCATCCACAACCGCGTCGAGTCGCTGTACGCGATGGCCACCTTCATCCAGAAGATGGTGCCGGGCCTGCGCGTGGGCGTGGCGCACGGGCAGATGGCGCCGAAGGCGCTCGAGAAGGTGATGCACGACTTCCTGCATCGCCGCTACGACATCCTGTGCTGCACGATGATCGTCGAGTCCGGCCTCGACATCCCGACGGCGAACACAATGATCGTCAACCGCGCCGACTGCATGGGCCTCGCCGAGCTGTACCAGCTGCGCGGCCGGATCGGCCGGTCGTCCGATCGCGCCTACGCCTACCTCGTCGTGCCCAAGGGCCGCGTGCTCACCGAACTCGCGGAAAAGCGCCTACGCGTGCTCGAGGAGTACGGCGACCTGGGCGCCGGCTTCAAGGTGGCGATGCGCGACCTCGAGATCCGCGGCGCCGGCAACCTGCTCGGCTCGCAGCAGAGCGGTTTCATCGCGAGCGTCGGCTTCGACCTGTACTGCCAGTTGCTCGACGAAGCCGTGCGCGAGCTGCGCGGCCAACCCGCCGCCGAGCAGGGCGAGCCGAAGATGTCGACCGACTACAAGGCGTTCCTGCCGGAGGAGTACGTCGCGCACGAGACGGACCGCATCGCGCTCTACAAGCGCCTCGCCGACGCTCGCGAGCCCGAGGCGGTGGACGCGGTGGGCGACGAGATCCGCGACCGCTTCGGCGCGCTGCCGGAGCCGGCGCAGCACCTGGTGACGTTGCGGCGGTTGCGCGTGATGGGGCGCGCGGCGGGCGCGAAGGCGTTGGTGGTGCGGCCGCACTGGGTGGAGGTGGAGTTGCACCGCGAGATCACGCGTCCGTTCGTCGAGGCGCTGACCCGCGCGGTGGGCGCGGCGCTGCCGCTGGAGTGGGAGTTGGGCGGGAAGCAGGCGGTGCGGGTGCGCGTGGGGGCCGGCAAGGGCGCGGCAACGGCGGACGCGCTCGAGGTGGCGCGGGTGTTGGTGGATGGGGTGGCGGGGGTGGCGGCGAACTGACGCCGTAGCAGCTCGCCAAGCTCACATCGAGAAACCGGCTGACGCTTCCCAAGAGTGGAGTCGCGTCGTTCCCCGGCGCCCGACGACGCATCTTCCGGCGCGCTGCCTCCGGCGGCCCCCATCGTGTGGCGCGCGAATGACCTTCTCCTGCGGCATCCGCTTCGCACCCTCGATTCCCTGCAACCGGCCGCCTGCCTGGAACTCGAATTTCACAGCCGCCTGGAGATCATTCTATTCAGCTACGACGCGCGCTTGGCCGCCGCCGCGGCTGCCGAAGGTCTCGCTGTGGAGAGTCCGTGGCAGGGCGTGCTTTGGCGGATCAACGGACCTCGTCACCAAGCATCTAGCATAACAACAGCATGTGTGTTACTCATTGGTCGATCAGGCGTGGCGGAGCACTGAATTCGACTCGGTTGTTCGACAGCGAAGCTTGAAACTTTTTTCCGCGCAGACACGAATTTCTGTCATGCCGCCGCGCAGGAAACGAATAGAGCCAGACAGCTTCGTACGAAGATCATGCACCGCTCACTCGGCGGGCGGCTACCCTGCCGCTGCCTGAGCAGCAGTCGCCGACGGCGGACACGGCGTCGGCACAGGTCCAGCCGAGGTTCATTTTCGACGTGGAGCACCACTCCGTCAGTGGCGAGGCCCCCAGGGAAGGAGGCCTTCTCGCGCCTGTCGACCGTCACGTGACGAGACCCCGTTGCCGCTGCGGGGCAGCACACGGGAGTGTTGCTTCACGACTCGCAGGACAACAGGCTTCCCGGCCGCGCAGCTTGCCGTCGCGCACTCTCGCCGACACTCGTGTCGCGAGGCGCGCCAGGACGGACGCGGCGGGGAGAATCCCGCTCGACCCTCGACTGCGCATGGCGGCGGTGGCGGGCGGGCGCCGGGCGGCGACGGCAGCGCCGCACGGCACACGCGACGATCGCGGCAGTCCGAAGCGCGGTCCGATGCGACGACGGCGCGGGGGCACCACGCACGCCCCGCGCCGTCACCCATCACGCCGGCGAAACCCGGCTCCCCGGGCGAAAAAGTCTTGCCCGCGACCCCGTCGCCCCACAACCTACCAAGTGTTTGGACACAAACGATTTAACCGCCCCCATGTCCCCAGGCACCGGCGTCTGAGTCACTTACGCGCCCGCCGCTCGCCGCTTGACACCCCCGTAGCCCACATGTAATCGTTTACATTCCAGCCGGGAGAAAGCCTCGCGCCACATGGCGACGAGGGCTTTCCAGTGGAACATCCACGGCAGCGCACCCAAAGGGGCCACGCAATCCCCATGGCGACGATCAAGGACGTAGCCCGCGAGGCGGGCGTCTCCATCGCGACCGTTTCCCGCGTCTTCAATGATAGTGGGCAGGTCAACGAGGACACCCGCAAGCATGTGCGCGAGGTGGCCGGCCGGTTGAATTACTGGCCCAATGGCGTCGCGCGGAGCTTGATCACCAACCGCACGCACAGTCTCGGCGTCCTGCTCCCCGACATGCACGGCGAGTTCTTCTCCGAAGTGATCCGCGGCATCGACCTCACCGCCCGCAACGAAACCATGCACCTCCTCGTCTCCAGCTCCCACTCCGAAATCGACGCCCTGATCGCCTCGCTTCTCAGCCTCCGCGGCCGCATCGACGGCCTGATCGTCATGGCGCCCGATGTCGACGCCCCGGCCGCCATCCGCGCGTGCATCGGCGACCTGCCGCTGGTGATGCTCAATCCCGGCCTCGATCTCGAGGAATGCGACTCGGTCAGCATCGCCAACTACGAAGGCACCTACCAGGTGGTGAAGCACCTGATGTCGCTCGGTCACCGGCGCATCGCCGTGGTCAAGGGGCCCGAGCGCAACATCGACGCCCGCCAGCGCCTGTACGGCTATCGCCGCGCGCTGGCCGATGGCGGCGGTGAGATGCTGCCGGCGCTGGAGCTGCGCGGCGACTTCCGCGAGGAGAGCGGCGCGGCCGCCGCCGCCGAAATCCTGCGGCTCACGCCCCGCCCCACCGCGGTGTTCGCCGCCAACGACTACATGGCCGTGGGCCTGATCGGCGCCCTGCGCGAGGCCGGCCTGCGCATCCCCGAGGACATGGCGGTCGCCGGGTTCGACGACATTCCGATCGCGCGCTTCGTCTCGCCGCCGCTCACCACGGTGCGAGTCGACGCCTTCGCGCTCGGGCAGCGGGCGGTGGAACTCCTGATGCCCCGCACGCGCTCCAAGCAACCCGCGGATCATCGTCACGACGTCCTGCCGGCGGAAATCATCGTCCGCGCGTCGTCGGGTCCGCGCCGCGACGTAGTGTCTCCGCCGGGCCCTGCAGCCGGTGGGGCGCTGCTTGCCGTACCACTCGCAGGAGAGCCGGAGTCGTAGCGGGCCCCGTCCCTCCTGGGAGATCCCATGCACCTCGTCCATCAACCTTTGGTATGGAGGATCACCCCATCATGAACCGCACTGTTGCTATCGCAGCGGCGGCGGGCGTGGCACTGACGTTCGCCAGCCTCGCGTCTGCCACCACCCCGTCCGTGAACGGCGCCGTGGTCACCACGCGCGTCTTCAATGACTGTCCGTCCTCGACCGTCACCACCACCAACTTCTACCCGTCCAACGTCACGATCGCCGACGCGGACGTCAACTGCTTCGGCTACGCCAACCTGCACGTGTGGCACTTCAGCGGCGACGGCGGCGCGACCGAGGCCCAATTCAACAACGCCGACATCTTCCACTTCTGCGCCGACCTGACCGAAACGGGCGACTCCCACGGCGAAGCCGGCCTGCAGCTGTCCCCGTGGTGGGCGCACAACACCGACGGCTCCTTCAACGTTCGCTCGACCGACGGTGAAATCGCCTGCTTCGGTGGCCGTCTGCCGTTCTACAGCTTCAGCGACCCGGCGCATGGTGGCGTCCGCTACATCAAGGGCACGACCATCCATCTCGACCTGACCTACCTGCCCAACGGCCTGTCGGAAACGTCCCCGGCGACCATCCAGTACAAGATCACCTACAACAGCGCCACCTACGACTCCGGTCCGTTGCCCTTCGACATGGCCAACCCGAGCGAAGACCCGCCGCACGGTCTCTGGGGCTGCCTGAACGACGCGCGGGCCGGTGGCTACATGAAGTCGTTCCTCACGCAGGGCGTCGATCCGGCGAACTTCTCCGCCGCGTTCACCAACATCTGCTACGACAACGGCGGCGTGCCGGTCCAGCCGACGACGTGGGGCGCCGTGAAGGCCCAGTACAAGAAGTAACCCGCTACACGGCGCCTGGCCTGGCGGGACGCGCTCCCGCCGGGCCAGCACCGCTTCGCATCACCGAGCTGACCACCCTTGAGAGAGAGGCGGAGCAACGATCATGAAATCCCGAGTGTCAGCCCTGTTCATCGCTGCTGGCGCCCTGTTCGCGTCCGTGCTGCCCGGCTACGGCCAGGCCACACGCCAGGACGCCATCTGGGCGCGCTCGACGGCAGGCGCGCATATCACCATGGACGGCCGGCTCAATGAAGCCGTGTGGACCAAGGCCGAGTCGATGATCGTGAAGTACCGCGTGAACGCCGGCGATCCCGGCAGCGGCTGGAAGGAAGAAGGCGGCATCCTGGCCAAGGACTCGACGCTGGCCACCATCAAGCTTCTCACCGACGGCGACACGCTGTGGCTGGGCGCCTACGTGCGCGACAAGTCCGTCGGCGGCGGTGACGTGTTCAACCGATTCGACGGCCTGCTCATGGCCCTCAAGGACCACGCGACGCTCAATCGTCCCGCGGGTCCCGACGAATACTTCTACTCCTGGTGGTGGCAGGGCAGCCCCAACCCGACCTCGATCAACCGCGTGCCCGGGTTTGCCGGCAAGTGGGCGAAGCCCTTCCCGGACTCGGTTCGCACCCTCGAGATGATCACCAACTGGAACGCCACCACGCTGGTGGACGGCGTGTCCAACAGCGACACGCTCACCGACATCGGCTACACCGTCGAGATGAAGTTCTCGCTGATCCCGGAAGGCTACAACGTCACCCAGCCCACCGGCGACATCATCGAATGGAACCTCTCCATCTACGACACCGACTACTTCTGGCCGCTGAACGTCTCGAAGTTCTCGGCCAACCGCACCTGGTGGCAGAGCCCGTGGGGCAACGCGTACTGGTACGACGAGGTGCATGTGTTCGCCCGCCCGGACGTGACGGTGAACTCCGGCCCGGTGCCGGTGATCCAGCCCGAGGTGCGCATCGCCAACGCGGGCTCCTATGCCCCGCCGGCCATCGACGGCATGCTCACCGACCCGGTGTGGAACGTGGCGCCCTCCTTCAAGATCAAGTACGGCGATGATGCGATCCGCGACGCGTACCCGGGTGTCGGGAAGTGGCGCTCCGGTCAGTACCAGCCGACGGTCAACGGCGGTGTGGCCGCGGTGATCGACCCGGGCGACGCGACGGTGAAGATGTTCTTCAAGGCCGACACGCTCTACCTCGGGTTCGACGTGAACGACCAGGTGGTGCAGTACGTGAACTCGTGGGACCGGCAGGACGGCTTCACCATCAGCCTCACCGACCGCACCGCGCGCGGCACCGACAACCAGCTGCTCACCCGCCGACTCACGTTCGTGGTGGGTGCGGACGGCAAGGAGCTGGCGCTTGACCAGCTGATAGGCCTGCGCGACACCACGTTCGCGGCGCGCATCAAGCTGAAGCTCAAGGCGGGCACCACCGTGGACACGCTCGGCCAGTCCGCCGACACGGGCTACACCGCGGAACTGGCGCTCGACCTGCACAAGCTCGGATACGCGAGCGGCCTGGGCGACGGCACGCTGTGGATCGGCATCGACCTGCTCGATGGCGACAGCTTTACGCCGTTCACCGACAGCTACGGCACCCGCACCTGGTGGTTCCGCGAGTCCGAGGGCCAGTGCTGCCCGCCGTGGGCGTACATGGACCCGAGCTACTCGCTCACCAGCGCGCCCGAGCCGGGCGGCGAAACTGCCGGCGTGTCCCGCTTCGCATTGCGCGGCGTGGCGCAGAACCCGGTGCCGCACGGTGTCTCGCCGACCATCCGCTACTCGCTCGCGCAGCCGGGTGATGTCACGCTCGATGTGTTCGACGTGAAGGGCCGGCTGGTGGCGACGCGGTTCCTCGGCCGGCAGAGTCCGGGCGAGCAGATGACATTCGTGTACCGGCAAGGCTGGTCGTCGGGGGTGTACGCCTACCGGATCACGCAGATGCAGCCGGGCACCACCACGGTCGCGGGGACGCTGAACGGCAAGTTCATCCTCGCCAACTAGCGTGCGTCGCGGGGCGGACTCCTCTTCACGCGTCCGCCCCGCTGGCGTGCGACCGTCACGCACGGAGGGGCGCCCGCGGGGCGCAACCCCCGGGCCAGACCCACGGGACGCGGGACTCATGCACGCCAGACCGACTTTCGCCGCCAGGGTCGGCGCGCTCGTCGCGCTGCTCGCGGTCGGCACATTGTGGCTCGCCTCGCCGTGCGTCGCCGGCACCACCGGCAAACTCGCGGGCCGGGTCACCGACACCAAGACGCAGCAGCCGATCACCAACGCCACCATCATCATTGTCGGCGCCCCGCTCGGCGCGACCGTCGATGACCAGGGCCGCTACGTCATCCTCAACATCCCGCCCGGCACGTACTCGGTGAAGGTGCTGCGCGTGGGCTACAACTCGAACGTGTTCCAGAACGTGCGCATCTCCGCCGACGCCACCACCACCCTCGACGCCACGCTCGAGGGCACCGCCGTGCTGGTGCAGGAGATCGTCATCCGCACCAAGCGGCCGGTGGTGAAGGTGAATCTCACCAGCAACGTCTCGACCCTCGACCGCGACGACATCAAGGCGCTGCCGGTGCAGGAACTCAACGACGTCGTCAACCTGCAGGCCGGCGTGGTCGACGGGCACTTTCGCGGCGGCCGCGCCGACGAGGTGCAGTATCAGGTCGACGGCGTCAGCGTGAACAACAGCTACAACAACTCCTCGACGGTGAAGCTCGATCGCTCGCTGCTCGAGGAGGTGCAGATCATCAGCGGCACCTTCGACGCCGAATACGGCCAGGCGATGAGTGGCGTGGTCAACGCGGTGCTGCGCCGCGGGAGCGACAAGTTCAAGGTGGGCGCGGAGGCGTTCGTCGGCAGCTACGCCTTTCCCGGCCGCGAGGCGGCACGGCTCACCGACTACAGCGTCCGCCCGCAGGCGATCCAGAACTTCCAGATGAACATCAGCGGACCGACCGGCCTGCCGCAGACCGTCTTCCTCGCCAGCGCCCGCCGCTACCACTTCGACGACTACGTGCTGGCCGAGCGCCGCTTCGTCCCCACCGACAGCTCGAACTTCGAGACCAAGGTCTTCGTCCCCACCGGCGACAGCACGCAGACGCCCCTGGGCTACTCGCGCGAGTGGTCCGGGCTGGGCAAGATCACCAACCGCTCGTTGAAGAACATCGTGCTCGATTACCAGGCGGTGTGGAACCTGAGCGACGGACGCCGCAGCACCTACGCCTACCGCTTCAACCCCGAGGGCCTCACGACCCAGCACACCTTCTCGATCGTGCACGGCCTCGACCTGACGCAGACGCTTGGCGCGCACACCTTCTACACGCTTACCGCGCGGCAGAATTATTTCCGCTACCACGACTGGGCCTACGACGACCTGTACGACCCGCGCTACGATGACGCCGGCCCGGCGTCGGGCGATCCCACCTACGCACACGGCGCGGTGGTGCAGGGCGTAGACTTCGGCCGGTTCGTGCAGAAGACCAACAGCTACCTGGCCAAGGGGTCATTCGTCAGCCAGGTGAATCACGAGAACCTCGTGAAGGTGGGCGGCGAGTTCGAGTTGCCGACGGTGCGCTTCGGGGCGCCGGGCGCGCTGGTGTACACGCTGCGGAACGGCCAGCCGACGCTGGTGCGCCACGACAACGAGCCGCCGGTGTATCCCGGCGTGCAGCAGTACAAGCCGCGCATGGCCGCGGCGTTTGCGCAGGATCAGGTGGAATGGAAGGATCTCACGTTGCGCGCCGGCGCGCGGCTCGACTACTTCAACGCGCACGCCACGCTGCCCAGCGACCTTGCCAACCCGGCCAACGCGATCGAGGGCGCGCCCGAGTCGCATCCCGTGGCGGCCAGCGCGAAGGTGTCGCTGTCGCCGCGCATCGGCATCAGCTATCCGATCTCGCCGAGCGCCGCGTTCTCCTTCGCCTACGGCCACTTCTACCAGATGCCGGGGCTCGGCGGCGTGTTCACCAACGCGGACTACACCATCCTGCGCGACCTGCAGGCCGGCGGCATCAGCTATGGCGTCCTCGGCAATCCCGACATCAAGCCGGAACGCACCGTGCAATATCAATTCGGCTACAAGTCGGCGCTGAGCGACGCAATGGGGCTCGACGTGAGCGTGTTCTACAAGGACATCCGCGACCTGCTCGGCGTCGAGTTCGTCTCGACGTACAACGGCGCCGAGTACGCGCGGCTTACCAACGCGGACTTCGGCAGCGTGCTGGGCTTCACCGTCGCGCTCGACCAGCGACAGGTGGGCCTGCTCAGCACGGCGATCGACTACACGTGGCAGGCGGCGCGCGGCAACGCGTCCGACCCGCGCGAGACGGCGACCCGCGCGGCGGCCGGCGAGGACCCGCGGCCGCGCGAGGTGCCGCTGAACTGGGACCAGCGCAACACGCTCAACGCCACCGTGACTCTGGCGCGCCCCGACGCCTGGACGCTGAGCACCATCGCCCGCCTGGGATCGGGCCAGCCGTACACGCCGTCGATCAGCGTCATCTTCGGCGGCGGGCTGGAGGCGAACAGCGGCCGCAAGCCGACGTCGTTCACCATCGATATGCGCGCGGAGCGGCGCTTCCGCGCGGCCGGGCTTCCGATGAGCGCCTTCGCCCGCGCCTTCAACGTCACCGACGCGCGCTATAACAACGGCTTCGTCTTCGCCAACTCCGGCAGCCCGTACTATTCACGCACGCCCACCAGCGACCAGAACCAGCTCGAGGACCCGACGCGCTTCTACGCGCCGCGCCGCATCGAGGTGGGGCTGTCGCTGAGTGCGGACTGAGGCCGGGCCCATGTCCCCAGGAAGCTCACGGATGCCCCTGTCCCGCACGATCGCGATCGCCGCCGCGCCACTGGCGCTGGCGGCGGCGTTGCTTGCCGCGTCCGCCGCCCGCGCCACGGTACCCACCCCGGTGCCGAAGGAGCAGCGCGGCCGCCTCGACGCCGAGCGCGCCGGCACGCACGACGCCTCGAACATCCGCACCATCTTCTGGAACTACGGCATGGTCGGCGACTATCCGTCCGATCCCATCGGCGTGGACCTCACCGTCTTCCACTCCGGCGAGGTGCCCAAGGGCAGCGGCATGAACTACTCCGACGGCATCACCCCGTTCGTGCTCGCCAAGATCAAGCAGGGCGCGGCGGCCGGCGGCGACAGCACCTACATCATGGAGACGGGCTACCGCGAGCGGCAGGCGCTGAGCCCGTACTTCAACCGCGTGATGCGCTTCGAGCCGCGCCCTGGGTACTTCCAGGCCGACCCGCGCATCAACAAGGGACGCTCGCCGGCGATCAGCAACGATGCGCGCACCTGGCCCTCGTCGTGGCCGGACCGGCTCGACGACATCACCGATCCCGGCTGGGCCGGCGCGTGGAACGGTTACTTCGGCAAGCGCCCCGCCGCCGACCAGGAGTCGTACACGGTGATGGACGACGACTTCTACGACGCCTGGCTCTATCACCCGGACTCGCGCGACTCCACCCGCAAGGGGCTCGGCCTGCGCGTCGAGGTGCGCGGCTTCCAGTGGGCGAACCCGCAGGCCGGCAACGTGATCTTCTGGCACTACGACATCACCAACGAGAGCACGACCGACTACGACAAGAACATCGTCTTCGGCCTGTACATGGACTCGGGCGTGGGCGGCTCCACCATCTCGTGCGACCGCGTGGCCGAGTCCGACGACGACAACGCGTTCTACGATCCCTCGCGGCTCAACCTGGTCTACACGTGGGACAACAAGGGCCACGGCGTGGACCTCGCCGGCGACTGCAGCCGCACCGGGTACCTGGGCTACGCCTACCTCGAGACGCCGGGCAACCCGTTCGACGGGAGCGACAACGACAAGGACGGCGTCACCGACGAGCGCCGCGACTCCGGCCCCGGCGAGCGCATCGAGGGCAAGGTCGCGATCGAGGCATATGTCCGCGCCCACTACACCCTCGCCGCGTTCGAGGACACGTACGGGCCGCTCACCAACCGCCCCGCCTACAAGGCCGGCGTCTGGTGGACCGGCGACGAGGACATGGACTGGATCGCCGACCTGCACGATACCGGCGAGGACGGCGTCTTCGACACGCACGATGTCGGCGAACTCGACGGCCGCCCCACCGCCGGCGAGGCCAACTTCGACAAGACCGACCTCAACGAGTCCGACCAGATCGGGCTGACCGGCTTCAAGATGAACCGCATCAAGGCTGCGCAGGACAATCCCAACCAGGCCGTCGACGGGGTCATCTTCTACGAGGGCGACAACACCAACTGGCCGGCGCGGCTCTACGCGCAGTTCAACGACCCGAACCCCGCCAACCGCTTCGACCCGCCGCTGGCGAGCAACTACAACATCGGGTTCCTGTTCGCCTCCGGGCCGTTCACGCTGAAGGCCGGGCAGACCGAGCGGTTCTCGCTGGCGCTGGCCTACGGCGCCGACCTCACCGAATTGCGCAGCACAGTGAACACCGTGCAGCAGATCTACAACGCGAACTACCAGTTCGCCGTGCCGCCCGCGCTGCCGACGGTGCACGCCGACGCCGGCGATCACCGCGTGACCCTCTCGTGGGACGAGGTGGCCGAGCGCTCCATCGACCCGGTGACCTACACGCAGGACTTCGAGGGGTACCGCATCTACCGCTCGACCGATCCCGAATTCCGCGACCCGCAGGTGGTGTCGACCGGGCGCGGCACCGGGCCCTTCGGCAACGGCAAGCCGATCGCGCAGTTCGACAACGTGGATGGCAAGCGCGGCTACTCGCGCATCGCGGTGCAGGGCGTGCAATACTGGCTGGGCGACGAGACCGGGATCACCCACACCTGGACCGACACGACCGTGGTCAACGGCCAGGAATACTACTATGCGGTGTGCGCCTACGATTACGGATTCGACACCGGCAGCGATTCGACGTCGTTCTATCCGAGCGAGAACGCGATCTCGGTGAGCCGCACGCCGCGCGGCGGGGTGATCCTGCCGACGAACGTCGTCGTGGTGCGTCCGAACCCGCGGGTGCCCGGCTACCTCGAGGCAACCGCGGGCGCGCCGACGCACACCAGCGGCCGCGGCGTCGGCACCGTCGACATGCGCGTCGTCACCTCGTCGCAGGTACCTGACGGCCACGTCTTCCGGCTCACCTTCGCCGCGCCGGCGCCCGAGAGCCTGCGCGCCACCACCTACTCGCTCACCGACAGCACGACCGGCACGCTGCTGTTCAAGGGCGGGCACGACCTCGAGGGGCGCGGCATCGGCCCCGTGGGCGGCGGCATCCTGCCGGTCATTACATCGCCGCCGAGCGTGGAGGTGGACGCGGCGACAACCGGCTGGGCGGGCGGCAGCTCCCACACGCCGCGCCTGCGGGTCACCTACCAGCCGGTACTCGACCGCAACTACCGGCGCCCGAATTATCCGGAGGACTTCAGCATCATCTTCGACAACGTGGTGCGCGACACCTCGCTGGCGATCTTCCCGCGCGCGCCGCTGCCGATGAAGTTCCAGGTCATCGCGCATCCGCCGGTCGGCGACGTGCAACTCGACTTCCGCGTGGCCGAGAGTTCGTCGGGCCCTGCCAAGGACAGCACACTGTCGAAGGTGGGCGAGTCGATCGACATCGTCACCTACGATCCGCTGGCGCCGGGCTCGCCCGCGGTCACCTGGCGTGTGGAATTCGACCCGTCGATGGGCGACACGATCGTCAAGCTGGGCTTGGGCGACCGCTACGACGTGCACCTCACGCGGCCCTTCGGCGCGGACGACGTCTTCACCTTCCGCACCAGCGGCGCGACCGTCGCTGGCGCGAAGGCCTCCGCCGACTGGGCGGAGAAGCCGTACGTCGTCCCCAACCCGTATGTGGGTTCGGCGAGCTTCGAGCCGGCGCGCTTCGCGGTGTCCGGCCGCGGCGATCGCCGGATCGAGTTCCGCGCCATCCCGCAGGCCGCCACCGTGCGGCTGTACACGGTGCGCGGCCAACTCGTGCAGACGCTGACGCAGAACGGCTCGTTCGAAGGCTTCATCCCGTGGGATCTGCGCACCAAGGACAATCTCGACGCGGCGCCGGGGCTCTACATCTACCAGGTGGAGGCGCCGGGGCTCGGCACCTACACCGGCAAGTTCGCGATCATCAAATGATGACGAGGACCCTTCGCATGAGACGGCACGCGCCCCGCATCGCCACGCTCGCCGGCGCGGCCGCGACGCTGCTCGCCGCCGCCGGCGCCCACGCGCAGTCGAAGACCGGCACCTCGCTCGGCCAGTTCCTGCTCATTGAGCCGAGCGCGCGCGCGGCGGGGATCGGCAACGCCGGCGTCTCGCTGTTCGACGGCCTGCAGGGTGTCTACTACAACCCCGCGGCGATCGGCATCCTGCAGAAGCGCGAGGTGACGTTCTCGCACAGCGGCTGGCTGGCGGGCATGTCGTACGACTACGCCGCCGCGGCGATCCCGTTCGGCCTGAGCAGCGGCGTGGGGTACGCGAGCCTCACGTCGCTCGGTTCCGGGGCCATCGACGTGCGCACCGTCGAGCAGCCGCAGGGCACCGGCGAGCGCTACACCGTCACCGACCTCGCCTTCACGCTGGGCTACGGCAAGCAGATGTCCTACCGCTTCAGCGCGGGTGGACAGGTGGCGTTCGTGCAGGAGACGATCTGGCACAGCACGGCGTCGGCGTTCGCGTTCAGCGCCGGCACCATCTACCGGCTCAGCGAGACCGGCCTGCACGTGGGGGCCAGCTTCTCGAACTTCGGCACCCGCGGGCGCTACAATGGACGCGACCTGCGCATCACCTACGACGAGGATCCCGGCCGCAACGGCGATAACGGCCAGCTGCCCGGCGAGGTGTTCACCGAATCGTTCGCCCTGCCGGCGCTGTTCCGCGTGGGCGTGCACCTGCCGGTGAAACTGAGCGACGGCGCGCGGGTCCGCGTGGCGCTGGACGCCCTGCACCCCAGCGACAATGCGGAATCGGTCAACGCCGGCGCCGAACTCTCCGTGCGCGAGCGCGTCGCCCTGCGCGCCGGCTACCAGGGCCTGTTTCAAGCCGACCGCGAAACCGGCCTCACCGCCGGCGTGGGCCTGCGCGGCGAAACCGACTACTTCACCTATCAACTCGATTACACGTGGGCCGACCAGGGACGCCTTGGCTCGGTGAACCGCGTGAGCCTGGGCACCACCTTCTAGATTCGAGGGCAACATGCGCCGCACTCTGACATCCCTGCTGATCCTGGCGCTCGCCGTCACGCTCTGGACCCCGCTCGCCCGCGCCCAGACCACCGCCGCGCTGGTGGACTCGCTGGAGCGCACCGGCTTCAACTACTTCTGGAACGAGGCGAACCCCGCCAACGGCCTGATCCGCGACCGCAGCACGCCCACCTCGCCGAGCAGCATCGCGGCCACCGGCTTCGGGCTGTCGGCCATCTGCGTCGGCATCGATCACGGCTGGGTGCCGCGCTCGCAGGCGGCCTCCCGCGTGCTGACCACGCTCAACACCTTCTGGACCGGGCCGCAGGGTAGCGGCAGCAGCGGCTACATCGGGTACAAGGGTCTGTTCTACCACTTCCTCGACATGAACAGCGCCGTGCGCACGTGGGACAGCGAGCTGTCCACCATCGACACAGCGCTGCTGCTCGCCGGCATCATCGACTGCAAGCAGTACTTCACCACGGCCGATCCCACGGAAGTGTCAATCCGCGCGCTGGCCGACTCGATCTACCGGCGGACGGACTGGGTGTTCATGCAGAATCTGAGCACCGGCCTCTACATGGGATGGAAGCCGGGTACCGGGTTCGGCGGATTCGGCAAGTGGATCGGGTACAACGAAGCCTCGATCCTGTACATCCTGGCGCTGGGCTCGCCCACGCATCCGTCCTCGGCGAGCGGGTGGAGCTACTGGACCTCGGGCTACAACTGGCAGACGTACTATGGCTACAGCTACGTGATCTTCCCGCCGCTGTTCGGGCACCAGTACTCGCAGTGCTGGATGGACCTGCGCAACATCGCGGACAGCTACATGCACACCAAGGGCATCACCTACTTCGAGAACTCGCGCCGCGCCACGCTGGCGCAGCGGGCCTACTGCATCGCCAATCCCTATCATTGGACCGGCTACTCGGACTCGCTGTGGAGCCTCACCGCCAGCGACGATCCCTACGGCTACAACGCGCACGGCGCGCCGCCGGCGCAGACCGACAACGGGACGATCTCGCCGACCGCCGCGCTCAGCTCGATGCCGTTCACGCCCACCGAGTCGCAGGCGGTGATGTGGACGCTGTGGCGCAACTACAACCTCGCCACCTGGGGCCGCTATGGGTTCACCGACGCCTTCAACCCGTCGGTGGGCTGGTACGGCATCGACTACCTGGGCATCGACGTCGGCCCGATCGTGCTCATGTGCGAAAACTACCAGAACCAGCGCGTGTGGAACCGCTTCATGCAGAATGCCGACATCCAGAACGGGCTGGCGCGCGCGGGGTTCCTCTCGGCGACGGCGATCGGCGAGGAGTTCACGCCGGGCGCGCCGGAGCTGTTCCAGATCGCGCCGAATCCCGTGACACGCAGCGCCGCCGTGCGCTACCGCCTGCCGCGCGCCGCAATGGTGCGGGTGGTGGCGTACGATGCCGGCGGCCGCAAGGTGGCCACGCTGGTCGAGGGGCTGGAATCGGCGGGCGATCACGTGACGCCGTTCGACGTGAGAGGGCTTGCCCCGGGCGTGTATAGCTGCAAGCTGGAAACCGGCGGCGTGACGGTGACCCGCAAGTGCGTGGTCACCGGGCGCTAGTCCGCCCGCGGCGCGAATCTGCGACGGGGTGTCCCAGGGAGGGTGCGCGGTGAGAGACGCTGACGTCCGACAGGCAGGCAGGCGGCGCGCGGGCGTCGCCGTGATGCTCGTGGTGACCCTGTGGGCCAGCGTGAGCCTGGCGGCCCGCCCGCGCGCGAGCCGCGTCCGCATCCCGGCGCAACCGCCGAGCGCCGCGCAGATCGCGTTCCTCGACACGCTGGAGTTCCGCACCTTCCACTACTTCTGGGATCTCTCCGACGGCGGCAAGGGCCTCACCCCGGACCGCTGGCCGACGCCCTCGTTCTGCAGCGTCGGCGCGGTGGGATTCGCGCTCACCGCCTATCCGATCGGCGCCGAGCGCGGCTACGTGACGCGGGCCGCGGCGCGCCAGCGCACGCTCGAGACGCTGCGCTTCTTCTGGACCGCCCGCCAGGACACCGCGCGCGTCGGCGCCACCGGCTACCGCGGCTTCTACTATCACTTCCTCCACCCGGACACCGGCACGCGCTTCGAGCGCGTCGAGCTGTCCAGCATGGACACCGCGCTGCTGCTGGGCGGCGTGCTGTTCTGCCAGTCGTACTTCAACCGGCCGCAGCCGGCCGAGGCCGAGATCCGCGCGCTGGCGGATTCCATCTACTTCCGCACCGATTTCCAGTGGCTGCAGATTCGCCCGCCGACGCTGGCGCTGGGGTGGTCACCCGAAGG
>JBKJUD010000124.1:0-3494 GCA_046590735.1 Candidatus Eiseniibacteriota bacterium
TTCCGCGCTGCACAACACATCAGCTCCTCGATGCTCAACGTGCAGTCCGATGAAACCGAGGTCACCATGCGCATCGCGCCGCCGTTGGCCGAGTTCGCCGCCGATGAATATCCGGTGGCGCAGGCGCAGGCCGATGGCTCGGTGGTCGTGTCGATGCGTTCGGGCAACCTGACGTGGGCGGCTCGGCAGGCGCTGCGCTGGGCGCCGCATGCGGAGATCCTCGGACCGCCGGAAGCCCGCGAAGCCGCCGCACGCCTAGCCGCCGATCTCGCCGCCACGCACGAGGGCGACGGCTAGCTGCGCGGCGCGGACCGGATGCGCGAAGGGGGCGAGTGATCGAGCCACTCGCCCCCTTCGTCCTGCTGCACGTCCCGTCTCGCGGGACGCTCGCGCGCTACCGCACGATGGCGATCCGCGTCTGGCGCACGGTGGCGTCGACCGTGGTCCGCAGCAGGTAAATGCCGCTGCGCACCTCGCGGCCCGCATCATCGCGGCCATCCCACGTGGCGGTGCGGGTCAGGCTGCCATCGGATGCGAGGCTCAGGTCCCGCACATGCCGGCCGGTCACGTCGAACACCCGCAGCGGCACGCTGGCCTGCGCGGCGCCGGCGAACCCGACGAGCTGGATCTTCGCGGGAAAGCGTGCCGGCGACTGCGCGCGCAACGCGACCAGTTCCGCGCGCGGCGTGCTCGCCGACGGCACCACAACCTCACCGGCCGGGATGCGCGCGCCGGTCGCCATGTTCACCACCGTATAGCGGAACGCTCCCCCCGCCGCGGTCAGGTCCGCGGCCTCGGCCCACGCGGAACTCGCGGGAATCTCCGACGCCATCACCTTGGCGACCACCGCCGGCGTGCTGCCATCGAGCAGCGACTCCCGCACGACCGCGTAGCCCAGGATCGAGTTCTGCGTGGTTTCCCAGCGCACCGTGACCGCGCCCTCCGCGGTGACCGTCGTGGTGGCGGACGCCGGGGCCGGGGCCGTCAGCGAGAGGTGCCACGTGTCACTGCGCGTGCTGCCGCCATCGGAGCCGGCGAAGAGAATCGCCGTCGTCCCGGTGGTGACGATCGGCGACTGGTAGCGGGCCGCGGGCGCCGGGCCGTTCACCGTCAGCGCACTCCAGGCATAGGTGGAGAGATCCAGCGTGAACGCGCCGCCCGCCGGTACCGGCACGAGCACGGTCGCCGTGGCCGAGCCCAACGATGCGCCGCCGAGCAGGACGAGACTGTTGGAGCCTGCGTCGACGAACGCGCTCGACCACAGCCGCGCGCTGGGTGGTGTGCCGGTGACCACCGGCGCGGTCTGCCACAGATTGGTGACCAGGTCGAACACGCGCACGTCGTTGAGCAGGCCGGTGGCGCTCGCGCCGCCGAAGACCAGCATGCGGGTGTTGCCCGGGTCGATCGCGGCAACATGGCCATTGCGCCCCGTACCGCCGAAGTCGGGCAAGCGGATCCAGGTTTCCGTGGTGAGGTCGAACGCCCACATGTCAGCGAGGTAGACGCCGTTGTAGCCGCCGAAGACCAGCAGTCGGTTGCGGGCCGCGTCGTACACCATCGAGGCGCCGTCGCGTCCGGCCGGCCGCGCGCCGTCCTGCACCACGCGGCGCCACTTGCCGGTGGCCAGCGAGAACACCGACATCGAGTCGCTGTAGGTGAAGTCGGTGATCGTCGTGGACCCGCGGCGCGCGTACGAGCCGCGCCAGCCGCCGAAGACCCACACGCTGTCCTGCGCGTACACCGCCGCGGCACGGGCGCGCGGCGCGGGCAACGAGTCCTGCAACGCGAGGCGGGCCCAGGTCTGCGTCGAGGGCGCGTAGGTCCACGTCCCGTTGAGCGTCTCGCCGAACGACGACAGCCCGCCGAACATGAAGACGCGATCGCGGATCGGGTCGTACGCCATCGCATGGCCGTAGCGCGGCGCCGGATTCGTCACCAGCGACACGCCCTGCCACGCCGAGCCGGTGGCCGGCAAGCGCCAGCTGTCCCCGAGCATCCCGTTGGCGCCCATCCCGCCGGCGACCAGGATGTCGCCCGAGGGCAGCAGCACGCTGGCCGCAAAGGCGCGCGCCTCGGGACCGTCGATGCCGTTCTTGGTAGCCGTGGTGGTGTCGAGGGGCGTCCAGGTCACCGTCTTGGTGCCGAGGCCGGAGAGCACCCAGGCATCGCCGTACACGACGCGCGCGTCGGCGCCGCCGTAGAGCCGCAAGGCGTGCGCGGCGGGATCGAACGAGACCACACTGCCGAACCGGCCCGCCGGCCGCGCATTCACCGAGGCGGAGTCCTGATGCCAGATGCCCAAGCTGGTATTGAGAGACCACACGTCGTTGATGTACTGGTTGTTGTCGCGGCCGCCGACGACATACAGCGTGTCCTTGTTGCCATCGAGCGAGGCGCCGAGGCGCTTGCTCGGGCGCGGGGTGGCGACGGTGGTGTATTGCACCCACGCGCCTTCGCGCTTGCTGTCGGGCGAGGTGAGCACGAGCTGGAAGAATTCGTTCTGCAGCGAGTCGCCGTCAGACCCGCCGAAGAGCAGCATGCTGGTCTCTATCCCGCCGGGCACCGCGTCGGTCCGGGCGATCGTCGAGGACATGTAGCGGCGCGGCGCCAGCAGCCCGCGGGTGGACGCGGTGAACTTGCGCCAGGTCAGCGTCGCGAGGTCGAGCGAGTAGGTGTCGCGGAGAACGCGGCCGTCGTAGCCGCCGTGCACCAGCATGCGGTTGCCCGCGGCGTCGTAGATCGCGCTGTGCCACATGCGCGGCGTGGGAGTGTCGCCGATGGTCTGCAGGCGCGTCCACGTACCGGTGCCCGAGCCCGCGGCGCCGCTGAAGGAGAGCGACCACGTGTCGTTGAGGAACGCCCCACTCGCGCCCCCGAACACGATCACGCGGTTGCTCGCTGCGTCGTAGACGGAGGTGGCGCCGCTGCGCGGAGGCTGCAGCGCATCGGCGAGGCGCTCGGTCCAGGCCGCGGCCTGCAGCGCCGGGAGTCCCGTCGGCGGAGCCATCGCGGCCTTCGCCGCCTCGGCACCCGCGAGACTCATCACGAGCCCGGATACGGCGCAGAACATCAGGGGGATCGCCGATCGACACCAGCCACGCACGGTCATGCCTGTCTCCGTTGGAAATCGAAAGCCTTACGTCCCCCACAACTGTGGTAGGAACCCGGGATCTGGGGGGATTCTGGTTGGGGCGATGACTCTAGCAACCACCCTCGCGGGCGTCAATGGCACCGAACGGGCGAATCGGCCCGGCGCTGCCCCCACGCCTCGCTCGCGGGGGGGGCTCGCCCGGACATCGGGCGGGCTCAGGGACGCACCCGAACCCGGTAGAGGGTGGTGTCGCGCTGCGCAAGGTATTCGAGGCCAGCGGAGGTGAATTGCGGGCCGCCCGGCCCGATCCAGTCGTACAGCGGCCGGGCGGCCCGCAATTCACCTCCGCTGGCCTCGAATACCTTGCGCAGCGCGACACCACCCTCTACCGGGTTCGGGTGCG
>JBKJUD010000209.1:0-8455 GCA_046590735.1 Candidatus Eiseniibacteriota bacterium
ATCACGCCCCGCTCGACAGCGTGACGGGCAGTTTGCTCGAACTCCGCGTGCTCTCGACGTTCCACGGACTGCTGGCGCGCTACGACCTCGACACCGGCGGCGCACAGACGTTCCCCACCTATTCCCCGAGCACCGGTAACGTCACCGATGTCACCGTCACCGACAACGGCCGGATGCCAGTGCGCATGCCCAACGGCCTGTACGCCGCGCGCCACTTCTTCGCGCGCATGGACCGGAACGCGGCGAACATCTGGATCGATGATTCCCTGCGCATCGTGCGGTTGACGCTGCCGATCCACAACCTCGAGGCGCTGCAGCACAATTATCACGGGGTCGAGTGGACGGGGGAGGTGGCCGAGGCCGGGCTGCAAACGACGACGATGGACTTTCCCACCCGCGGCGCCACGCTCGCCGGCACGCTGCTGCGGCCGGATACCAAGGCGACGGTGCCAGGCGTGGTCGTGGTGAGCGGCCTGGGACGGCGCACGCGCGACGGGGGACTGGCCGGCAGCCCGCTGGTGCAGGACGGCGCCAAGGAACTCGCCGCGTCGCTGGCCCGCCAGGGCTTCGCCGTCCTGCGCTTCGATTCGCGCGGGGTCGGACGCAGCACCGGCGACGCTCGCACCGTCACCCTCGAGGACCGGGCGGCGGATTGCGCGGCCGCGGCGCGCGCCCTCGGCAAGACCAAGGGTGTCGACGGCAAGCGCATCGCGGTGGTGGCGTCGGACCTCGGCGCGCTGGGCGCCGCGCTGGTGCCCGCCAAGGACGTGAAGTGGGCGGCGGCCGTGCTCATCGGCCCGCCCGGCGATCCCATCGACTCGCTGATGCTGGGCCGCGTGCGCGCCACCCCGATGCCGCCCGACGATCTGGGCGAGGCACTGGAGCAGGTGCAGCGGCTCGGCGAGCTGATCGCCGGCACTGACCTGTGGGCCGCGTGGGGCGGCGACAGCATCTACCTTCCCGCGTACCGCCAACTGATGGCCCGCGACGCCGACGCGGTGATCGCGCGCCTTACCTGTCCCACGTCGATCGTGATCTGCGGCCAGGATCGCGACGTGCCGGCCGCGTCCACGCGGCGGCTGGTGGCCGCACTGCAGGCCCGCGGCGTGACGAACGTCGACGTCGCCGAATTCCCTCTGCTCGACCACTCGCTCATGCAGCTGTTGCCGGTGGCGGGTCTGCCCGATCTCACCGACGCCTCGCGGTCGATCGACGCGGACGTCGCCACGCAGATCGGCGACTGGCTGCGCAGCAAGGTGATGCCGGCCTCCGCCGCGAAATGATCGCCGTGTGGGTGAATGGCACGCGCGATATGGTGATCGACGGAGCGACCGTGCTCGACGTGCTCGGCGACCGCGGGGTGGCGCCGGCGGAGGTGAGCGTGCTGGTCAACGGCGTCGCGGTGGCGCGCGACGCGCTGGCGTCCGCCGGGCTGCGCGCCGACGACCGCGTCGAGTTCGTGCACTTCCACGGCGGCGGCTAGCCGATGGGCGACGCGCCCGCCGGGCGCCCCGCCGCGGACCGGATCCTCGATACCTCCGGGCTGGTCTGTCCGCTGCCCATCATCCGCACCGCGGAGGCCATCGGCGAGGTCGCCGTCGGGCAGGTGCTGCAGGTCATCAGCACCGATTTCGGCATTCTCGAGGACATGCCCGCCTGGTGCACTTCGATGCGGCACGCTTTCCTCGGCATCGACCGCCTGTCGGGCCCGGACGGATCGACCATCTACCAGGCGTTCGTACGACGGATGTCGTAACGAGCAGGCTAGATCGGGGGCCGCGCGGCAACGCGGGATGCTCCCCGGGTGTCTCATCGGTACGCACCACCCGACGGACGGAGGATTGGATCATGAATGCACATGGAGAGGGCGCCTTGCGCATGAGCCTGTTGCGTCGCGCGCGACACCTGGGGCTGGCGGTGGTCGCGCTGGTGCCGTTGAGCCTCGGCCCGACGGCGGGAGCGTACGGCAAGGCCACCGGCTATCTCGGCGTATCGCTCCAGTCGCTGACGCCGACGCTGCGCGCCGGAATGGGAGTGAAGCAGCGCGGCGGCGTGCTGGTGGCCGACGTGGTCGACAAGGGCCCCGGGGATCTCGCCGGGCTGCAGGAGGGCGACATCGTCCTCACGGCCGGTGGGACGCGGGTGACCGCGCCCGGCGAATTGCAGGCCATCGTGCGTGAGGGCGCGCCGGGCACGCGGCTGCAACTGCACATCCTGCGGGACGGGGCCGAGCAGGACGTTGCCGCCACGCTGGGGGAGCGGCCAGCCAGTGGGATCGCGCCGCAGGCGATGCGCCACGAAGTGATGCGTGACCGCGCGGATGGTCCATCGCCCCGCATGCAAATGTTCCGCGAGGGCGACGCGCAGGATGCCCCGGGTGGCTTTCTCGGCGTGCAACTGGCCGACCTGACGCCGCAGCTCCGCGCCTACTTCGGCGTCGGCGATGACGAGGGCGTGCTGGTGACGGAAGTGGGCAAGGACTCCCCGGCCGCGGCCGCGGGCTTCCGCGCCGGAGACGTCATCGTGAAGATCGACGACGCGACGGTGACGTCGCAGGGCGAGGCGCGCGGCACGATCCGCCAGCAGAAGCCGGGAGCCGACGTGTCGTTCACCGTGGTGCGCGACAAGATGTCGCAGTCGATCTCCGCGACGCTGGGGGAGGCGCCGGCCTCCGAGGTCGCCTTGGGCGAGATGCCCGGGATGCCCGGCATGCCGAATCTCGGGGGCTTGCCCCACATGATGTTTCGCGACAGCAAGGGCAAGCGCGGGGCCGAGAGCATCGGGCCGGGAGACGGGCCGCAGATCTTCAAATGGAAGAGCGACGAAACGGAAGGCGACGGGGGCGACACCTACTTCTTTGACTCCCGCGACAACGATGCCGATGCGCCCGAGGTCCGGCGCTCCACGGACGGCGAGTCGCGGCGCATCATCATCCGCGAGAAGCGCTCGAAGGATGATGGCGACGACCGTGGCGATGTGTGGAGCGACGACGGCGGCGACCGCGACGGCGATGTCCGCGTCATGATCAAGAAGCGCCGCGGCGACAGCCGCGACATCCACGACACCGACCGCGCCCTGCGCCGCGAGATCCGCGAACTGCGCCGCGAGATCGACCAGCTCCGCGACGAACTTGGCGACGAGGACCGCGACCGCTAGCCGGTCCGCCCGCCCGCTTTCCCCGATGGCCGTCCGCCCGCCCGGCGGACGGCCATCGTCGTGAACGCCCGACCCCGCTGCCGCCGGGTGGCGCGCGTGCTACAGTGCGCCGCATGCATTCCGAGTCCTTTCCCGAGGCGTCGCGCGCGCGCGTCCTGGCCGACCTGCGCACGATCGTCGGCCGCGACGCCGCCTGTGCCGATGCCGCCAGCCGCCTGGTGTACGACGCCGATGGCCTCACCCTCACGCGTCACCTGCCGGATCTCATCGTGCTGGCCTCGACCACCGCGCAGGTGGCCGCGGTGATGCGGGTGGCCGCGGCGGCGCACTTGCCGGTCATCGCCCGCGGCGCCGGCACCGGTCTCAGTGGCGGGTGCGTGCCGCTCACCGGTGGCGTGGTGCTGAGCGTGGCGCGCATGACCGCGATCCGCAGCATCGACCCGGTCAATCGCGTCGCGGTGGTCGAGCCGGGCGTGGTCAACGCCACGCTGTCGGCGGCGGCGCGGCCGCATGGCCTGTACTTCGCCCCGGGCCCTTCGAGCCAGCAATCGTCCACGCTCGGGGGGAACGTCGCCGAGAATGCCGGCGGCCCGCACTGTCTGAAATACGGCGCGACCACCAACCACGTGCTCGGCGTGGAGATGGTGTTGTGGGACGGCGAGATTATTCGGCTGGGCGGCGTCTCCGAGTCGCAGGAACCGATCGAGTTGCTGTCGGCGGTGGTCGGCAGCGAGGGCACGATGGGCGTGGTCACCGAGATCACCGTGCGCCTGCTGCCGCTGCCCGAGGCGGTGCGCACCGTGTTGTGCAGTTTCGCCAGCATCGACGACGCCGGGCGCGCCGTCTCCGCGATCATCGCGGCGGGATTGCTGCCCGCCTCGCTCGAGATGCTCGACAATCCGACACTGCGCGCGGTGGAGAGCTGGCTCGGCCTCGGCCTCGACTGCGACGCCGGCGGCATGCTGCTGCTCGAGGTCGATGGACCCGCGCGCGAGATCGACGCGGCCACCGCGGCGATCGTCGACGTGTGCCGCGCGGCCGGCGCGCGCGACGTGCGTCGCGCCGCCTCCGAGAGCGAGCGGCTCACGCTGTGGAAGGCGCGCAAGTCGGCCTTCGGCGCCTACGGCCGTTTCTCCGCGGGATTCTATGTGATGGACCCGGTGGTGCCGCGCAGTGCGATTCCCGAGGCGCTGCGCCGCATCGCCGCCGCCGCCGCGGAGCACGGCCTGCAAGTGGCCAACGTCTTCCACGCCGGTGACGGCAACCTGCATCCGTGCGTGCTGTTCGATCCCGATGCGTCGCACGTCACCGAGCGCGCCATCGCACTCGCCCACGCCATCCTCGAGATCTGCGTGTCGCTCGGCGGCGCGCTCTCCGGCGAGCACGGCATCGGCATCGAGAAGCGCGAGGCGATGCCGATGGTCTTCACCCCCGACGACCTGTCGGTGATGGACGCTGTGCGCCGCGCCTTCGACCCGCACGCGCGCCTCAATCCCGGGAAGATCTTTCCGCAGGGACACGGCCCGGTGGTGGACGTGATGCGGCATCACGGGACGCACGCCGCGGCGCCGCCGGCAGACGGCGGTGCATGGATCTGACCCTGCACCTCGCCGATCGCCTGCGCGGCGAACTGGGCGCTGCCGCGGTGGACGCGCGCGGCGAGGGCTGGCGCGTGCGTGGGGTTGCGCCGCAGTGCGCGGTGACGCCCTCGAGCGAGGAGCAGGTGGGCGTGGCGTTGCGGGTGCTCGACGAGGCCGGCGCGGCGACGATCGTGTGGGGCGGCGGTACGCAGATCGACATCGGCGCGCGGCCGGCGCGCTACGACTGCGCGCTCTCGCTGGCGCGTCTCGACCGCGTGGTGGACCACGCGCCCGCCGATCTCACGGCGACGATCCAGGCCGGGGCGACGCTGGCGCAGGTGCAGGGCGTATTGCGCGTGGCGGGCCAGCATCTCAGCATCGACGCGCCGTGGGCGGCGCGCTCGACCATCGGCGGCCTGCACGCCAGCGGCCTGGTGGGCGCGCGCACCCACGACCTCGGATCGCTGCGCACGATGGTGGTGGGCGCGGAGGCGTACACCGCATCGGGCGTCCTCTCGCACTCCGGCGGACGCGTGGTGAAGAATGTCACCGGCTACGACCTGCACCGCCTGTTGTTCCGCAGCTGGGGCAGCCTGGCGGTGATCACGCGGGTGCACGTCCGCCTGGCCGCGCTGCCGGAGAGCGAGTTGCTGGTGGTCGCGCGGTTCGCGACCGGCGCCGCGGCGTTCGCGGCGGCGAACCGGGTGCGCGCGCTCCACGCCCGGCCGCTTGGCCTGGCTGTCACCGCCGGGCTCGACGCGGACACGAGCACCTCCCTGCTCGCCGGATGGGCAGGCAGCGTGACCGGCCTCGAGGAGGTCCGCGCCGCAGCGAGCGCGGCGTGGGAGCGCGCCGAGACGATGGAGGAACTGCAGGGCGAGGCGGCGTCGGCGCGCTGGGCGAGCGCGTCGGCCGCGCAACTCGGCGATCCCCTGCGTGCGGCCGTGCGGCTGCGGATCGCGGTGCCGCCGTCGCGGGCGGCGGGCATGTGGGACGCGTGCGATCGGCTCGACGGGGTGGGGGCGCGTGGCCGGCTGGCCTACGCCGATCGCGGCGTGCTCGTCGCGCACCTGTGCGCGGCCGGGGAACGCGGTGCCGGTCCCACGGGACATCGCCCGGCCGACCAATGGATCGCAGGCCTGCGGGCGGCCGCCCACGCGGCGGGTGGCTCGCTGGTCGCGCAGGCCGAATCCGCGGTGACGCCCGAGGCCGTCTGGGGACCGGCGCCGTCGCACCTGCCGCTGCTGCGGCGGATGAAGCAGGCGTGGGATCCCGCCTCGCGCCTGGCGCCCGGCCGGCTGGTCGGCGGACTGTAGCCGCCGCGCGGGTCCGACTCGTCCACGCGGCCGCTTTCCGGCCCGGTCCCCCGAGGCCATCCGCTATACTGCCCGCTTCTCGATGGCAAGCGCCCGTCCACTGCTGGGACGCCGCGCGTGGTGACGACGCCCCGTCCGCGCCACCCTCCATCCCGACCGCCGCGCGCCGGGGCGCGCGACAAACGAGAGGACATCCGTTCGTGAACTACACTGTCGTCATCGCCACGCAGGGCGCGGATTCCAACGCCTGCGCGTCCCTGCAAACCGCCAAGCGCCAGGTGGGCCGCGCGATGAAGTCCGCCGGGAAAGTCGGCGCCTTCGCCACCATCCGCCGCGACCGCTCCGAGGAACTCGACGTCTACCTGTTCGACTGCACCGCGTCGGCGGACGACGTGACCGCCGCGTTCGGCCCGCACGCGCGCACTGCGGAGATGACCGAGACTGCGTCCGACACCGCGCTGGTGCGATCCGCCGGCGAGGTCGTCGAGACACTGCTCACCTCCTTCGACGACGAGGACGAGCGCTACGCCAACATGCGCCTCGAACTGCTGCACAACATCTTCAATGGACTCGGCGAGGGCTACCTCACCGAGATGCTGTTCTACCTCGAGTCCGCCGTGGAGGCATCGTCCCGGTTCGACCCGGCGTTCGCGCAGACGCTCGACGCGGCGATCAAACCGCTGCTCGACGGATACTTCGCCCTCGGCGACGAGTAGGGCGATCACATGAGCGCGCCGCCGGGCCCCGGCGGATTCCGCACCGCCGACGCGCCGCAGCGCGCCACCTTGCTCGCCTGCGTGCACTGCGGCCTGTGTCTCGACGCCTGTCCCACCTATCGCGACACACGCCATGAGGGCGACTCGCCGCGCGGCCGCATCTACCTGATGCGCGCGGTGCAGGAGGGCCGGCTCGATCTCACGCCGGACGTCACCGGGCACATCGACAGCTGCGTGGGGTGCCGCGCGTGCGAGAGCGTGTGCCCGGCCGGCGTGGAGTACGGCAGCCTGCTCGAATCGACGCGCGCGGAGATACGCGCCCGCGGGCCACGTGCCGGGGTGCGGGGACGGCTGTCCGGCCTCGCACAGGATTTCGGCTACGGCCTGCTCACCCGTCCGGCGCTGCTGCGGGTGGCCGCATGGCTGACGCACGCGTATGTGCGCTCAGGTCTGCAGCGGGTGGTGCGACGCAGTGGCGCGCTGCGGCTGCTGCCGCGCGGCCTGCGCGTTGCCGAGGAACTGCTGCCCGATGACATGCGCGCCCCCCGCCGCCCCGCCGCGGTGCCCGCGGACGCCGAGACGCTCGGCCTGCTGCGCACCTGCGCAATGGATCTCGCCCTGCCCGGCGTCACCGCGGCCACCCATGCAGCCTGCGCCGCCGTCGGATTGCGGGTGATCGAACCCCCGGGCATGGCGTGTTGCGGCGCGCTGCACCTGCACGCCGGCCGGCTCGATGAGGCCCGGGCGCTGGCGCGGCAGACGATCGCCGCGTTCGAGGCCACCGGCGTCGAGGTCGTCGCCACCAACTCGGCCGGCTGCGGGTCGGCGATGAAGGAATACGGTCATCTCCTGTGCAACGACCCCGCGTGGGCAGACCGGGCGCGAGAGTTCGCCGCCCGGGTCCGGGACATCGCGGAGGTGCTCGCGCCCCGCGTGGCCGCCGCGCCGCCGCGCGCGCCCCAGCCGGGACGCCCCCGCCTCCGGGTGACGTATCAGGACGCCTGCCACCTCGCCCATGCCCAGCGACTGCGCCAGCCGCCGCGGGCCCTGCTCGCCGCCCTGCCCGGGGTTGACCTGGTCGAGATGGACCATCCCGACTGGTGTTGTGGGTCCGGGGGCGTCTACAATCTGGTGCAGCTCGATCGCGGCGAACGCCTGTTGGCCACGAAGATGGCCCAGGTCGGCGCGACTGCGGCCACCGTGGTCGCGGTGGGCAATCCGGGCTGCCTGCTGCAGATCGGGCGCGGCGTCCGCCGGTCCGGCTTGACGATCCGTGTCGTCCACCCCGTGCAATTGGTGGCCGAGGCGTACGCGGACTCGTCCCCCGGCCCGTGACCGGAACTTTCCGTGTGACCGGGAGGTTTCGCCTAGGCCCCCTTTCGCGTGGCCGGTTTACGCCCGCACCCTGGAAATGCTGCGATGTCCCCTCGAGGTGAGGAATGCCGTTGGTCACATGCGAGGACGTCCGTGAGGCGCTGAGCGCCTCCGTCGATGGAGAAGTGTCGAGCTTGGAGCGGTACACCCTCGAGTCGCATCTCGGGACCTGCGCGGGTTGCGCGCAGGTGGCACGATCCTTCGGACAGCTGCACGCCCGTCTGGCGGCGGTGCCCCGGCTGGTGGCGCCCGCCGACCTCCGCGCGCGCGTCCAGGCGCTCGGCGGGGGCGAGGACGCGCCTTTCGCGGCGCC